>CAMDAB010000093.1 GCA_945888475.1 Saprospira grandis DSM 2844
CTCCAATTGTCTGAACTCCGGTTTTTTAACTGACTTTTTAATGATTCCCTCTCCCAGAAGATGAATTTCATCGCAGGTATCGGCTAAGGTAGAAAAAATATGTGAAGAAATCAAGACAGTTTTGTTCAATTCCTTTAGCTTCAGGATAATTTCTGTTAAAATGATATTACTTTGAATATCAACTCCGTTGAAAGGCTCGTCCAAGATAAAAAATTCATTTTGCTGAAGCAGAATAGCCGTAATCGCCAGTTTCTTTTTCATGCCGGTCGAATAAGTGGAAGCATACTGATTGAGCGGCAAATCGAAAATATTTTTGGAATCGATGTCTATATTTTTAATTCCACGGGCATTGCAGAGCAATCTGATGTATTCCCTGCCCGTAATTTTTGTCATAAAAAACGGCTCGGCTGTTAAAAAACCCAGATGATTCTTGAAGGGTTTCAAGGACGTGTTGATCTTTCCCTCATAAGCTTCCAAACCGACCAGACATCTGAAAAGAGTCGTCTTTCCGGCTCCGTTTTCACCGACAATTCCGTACACATTTCCTTCTGAAAACTCCAGAGAGATATCCTTAAAAACAACTTTTGAACCGAAGCTTTTACTCAATTTTTCAATGCGGATCATTCAAATAGGGACTTAGTTTTCTGTTGGCTTTCGAAATGTAAAAAGGTAAAATCAAGAGCAGAATTGGCGGAAAGAAAATGCTGCATGTAAGCACAATGCCTTCCAGCAGATTTATTTCATGCGGATATGCCGAATATTTCATAATAACAATCGTCAACACATAAAGATTGCCAATTAGAAAAAGCGCAACAAAAATAAAAATTTGTGTTGGATAAAAACAAGAAAGGGCCAACAGAATGGGCACTGCAAGTAAAGAAGCATTTTTCATTGCATGCAAACATTTATGTTTCAAAAAGCTTTTTGGCGACCTAGCGTGAATCCAGACATAATATTCATCCTCGGGCGATGAGGAATAAGTTAAGGCAACCAAAAAAACAAGCAACATGGAGAATATGCCCAAATTCATATTATCCACCACAATGGCAATGACAGTCAGGGCATAAGCAATCGGAAAAAATAAAAATGTTTTTCTGAAGCCTACAGCATACTCGAATGGTCTCTGCGAAAATGGTGTTGGCAGGGTAAAATTCAAACCTAAACGCTGTGTAAAAAAGGCTAAGAGTATAGCAGATGTCGTTAAAACAGCTGCCTCCACAAAGCAACTCCTTATGCTTAACACAATCAAAAAAGGTAGCGCAAAAATAAGATTTTCGACTATTCTGATACTGCGGTACTGTACATCGCCAAAAACTGTCTGTATAAATTCGGTCCTTTGCTTTTCGCCTAAGCCAAACAAAGTACTCAGCGCTGTGAGCATTAAAAGATATTTTGCCAGGCTTGTTTTATAAAAAAGCAACTCGCTCAGCAATGCAAAAATCAATATGCTCAACAGCAATCCAACCCAGGGATTTATACCAATTTCCCTGTATATTCTGTCTGTTCTGATAATTTGTAAGCGAAAATATTCCTTCATAATAAAAAACTATTGACATGTAAAAATAGGTAAATGAACTTTGAATATTAAGCAGACTTGCATTATAGTGTTGATTTATTTTTCGGAATCGAGCAATACAATTCAGTCTGCCCAACAGGTTTTCTGTTTTTGGGGATATTTTTATGTCAACTGAAGATTTTAATGTAAATTCCTTCAGTGCATTGAAGATTTTGATGTTAATTCCTTCAGTATGTTGAAGATTTTAACGTTAATTCCTTCAGTATGTTGAAGATTTTAATTTAAATTCCTTTAGTATGTTGAAGATTTTAACGTTAATTCCTTCAGTACGTTGAAGATTTTAACGTTAATTCATTGAATTGCTAAAAAAAAGGCATAGCTTTGTAAAAAAGAAAACTATGCAACAAATAGACAGAATCCTGTTTAAAGAATTTCAAAAACAGCTTAGAGCCGGACGGGTACTCATACTAATGGGAGCTCGAAGAGTGGGCAAAACAGAATTTTTAAAGCAAATAAAATCAACACTACCAATTGGCAGAGTTCTCTCCCTGAATGGGGAGGATCGAAGAACAATTGATGCCATGGGCGAACGATCTGTCGAGCATCTTAGAGCTCTTGTTGGGAACAACGACTATCTAATTATTGACGAAGCGCAGCACATTCCGGATATTGGCATGAAACTAAAACTAATGGTGGATGAAATACCAAAGCTAAGTATCATTGTCACAGGCTCTTCCATGTTTGAACTCAACAATAAATTAGGAGAGCCACTTGTTGGTAGATCTCATATTACCTTTATGTATCCTCTGGCTCAAATTGAACTTTTAGCTTTTGAAAATCCGATTGAGCGAGCATCTAAACTAGAGCAAAGGCTAATTTTCGGATCATATCCCGAATTGTTAAAATTTCCGGGGAATGATGAAAAAATTGATTATTTAGAGGGCATGATAAACAGTTATCTTTTGAGAGACATCCTTGTTTATGAAGGCATTAAGAAAGCGGATAAAATCATTGACCTGCTAAGGCTTATTGCCTTTCAAATTGGCAAAGATGTAAGTATTGATGAGCTGGCAAAAAGCCTTAAGGGGATCAGTAGAAATACTATAGAGTCTTACCTCGACCTGCTGACAAAAGTTTTTATCATCTACCCCATGAGGGGTTTTAGCAGAAATATGCGAAAAGAAATCAGTAAATCGAATCGCTGGTATTTCTATGACAACGGCATTAGAAACGCACTGCTCAGAAATTATCATTCCCTGAACATGAGAGGAGATTCCGGACAGCTCTGGGAAAATTACATGATGTCGGAACGGATGAAGGTGAATAGCTACCTTAAAAGAAGGGTAAATTGTTATTTCTGGCGCACCTACGATCAACAGGAAATTGATTTGATAGAGGAGCACAGCGATGGGCTTAATGCCTTTGAGTTTAAATGGGATAAACAAAATGTAAAAGTCCCTGGCGCTTGGCAAAAAACCTACCCAGAAAGCAGTTTTGAGGTCATTCATCAGGAGAATTATCTGAATTTTGTATTAGGGAAATAAGAAATATAAGTGTGTTAATTTCTTTTAAAAAATCTGATGCCCCCGAAAGCAGCTTTCGGGGTAAGCTCAGATTTTTCAATTCCATTGGATACATGGGTTTTAACCCAGGGATGATCCGGTTAACTGGTTCGGTTACCCTAAGCTAAAGCATAGGACTCCTTTGCTGTAGTGCTTACAGAAGGCTAAAGCCTTCTTTCGCAAAAAATCTGATGCCCCCGAAAGCTTTCGGGGTAAGCTCAGATTTTTTATCAACAACGGATACCTGGGTTTTAACCCGGAGCCATAAGGGTTTCCCATTCACAGCGAAGCTAAAGCATCGCACTCCTATGGTATTTGCTTTCAGAAGGCTAAAGCCTTCTTTCGCTAAAATCCGATGGTTTTAACCTCGGATTTTTCATCACCTATGGATACCTGGGTTTTAACCCAGGGCTAGTCCTCAGATTTTTCACCACCTACAGATACCTGGGTTTCAACACAGGGCAATAAGGCTGTTTCCCATTCACAGCGAAGCTAAAGCATCGCCCTCCAATGGTATTTTGCTTTCAGAAGGCTAAAGCCTTCTTTCGCTAAAAATCTGATGCTTTTAAGCTCAGATTTTTCATCACCTATGGATACCTGGGTTTTAACCCAGGACTAATCATCAGATTTTTCAACACCTATGGATACCTATGTTTTAACCCAGGACTAATCATCAGATTTTTCAACACCTACAGATACCTGGGTTTTAACCCAGGGCTAAACCTCAGATTTTTCAACCCAGGCCTTATTCAAAATCATTTACCCCTAACAAAGCTAAATATTGAATTTTTATTGTATATTTGCATTTAATGCCAAAAGGCAATTTTAACCCATTTTGTATAATTAAATGTATATCAATTGAATAGATTAAAATTTTAATAAGCATATAAGTCAGCATAGCTGACAAAAATATCTGCGTTAGTTTATTTCGTGCCTCGGAAAACTGGTAATTTAAGGATGCAACGAGTAATAAATCTGAACGCTCACGCAAGGCGTGGGCTTTGGTTTGTTCCGTTGCATGGGTATACCAGTACCTCCGAGGCTGAACGACTAGGGTCCCACGCTGATTCGTTTCTAATCATCACCTCTGCTCAGGGACAGAGTAGAAATTAACAACAAATTTCTATTATGAAAACAATGAATTTAACCCTGATGCTGTTCCTTTTTGCAGCATGTGCTTTTGCACAAAATGTCCCATCTTATGTTCCCAGCAATGGCCTAGTCGGTTGGTTTCCCTTCAATGGCAATGCCAATGATGAAAGTGGCAATGGGAATAATGGTACGGTGAATGGTGCCACGCTGACAAGTGATCGGTTTGGGAATGCCGGAAAGGCTTATAGTTTCAACAATACAAACATTCTTATACCGAATAATATGTCTTTTAATTTTATAAATTTTTCTTTGTCATTTTGGGTTAGCACAACAAATATATCAAATTGCCAAAGTTTAATTAAAAAGTGTAATTTCAGTAATGCAGCAAATGAACAATGGGCTATTGCTCTTGTAGATACATCAGTTGTTGTTTTTGGAAAATACAATAATCCATCTTGTACTCCTGGAGTTTGGAGATCATCAGATTATACTTATTCTGACCTCTTTAACAATGAATATCATCATTTAACTTATACAATAAATCTCGATACGATGCGGCTCTATATCGACGGATATTTGACAAATCAAATTATTACAAATTCTAATCAATTAAATTCCTGTTTTGGGGGTGACATACAAATAGGTAGAAATTGGGCGAATGATTTGTGTTTTTACAATGGAAAACTCGACGACATCGGCATTTGGAACCGTGCCCTCACCCAACAGGAAATCTCAAACTTGTACAATGGCGGCATCTGCTACCAAACTATTACCGTAACGGATACCTTGCTCATAAACACAGGCATCACAGGATTTAACCCGGTGACTTATGAAAATACAATACGCATCTGGCCCAATCCTACTTACGACCACATCACCATCGACGCTGGTAACCTGAATGTGATGAATGGCTACAGCATTCGTATTGTGAATGCCCTGGGGCAGCAGGTGTTCCAATCGGCCATTACACAACAGCAGTTTTATCTGGATTTGAATACCTGGACAGGCTCGGGCATTTATTATGTGAATATCATCAATGCGCAGGGCGTAACGATAGATACGAGGAAGATTGTTTTGCAGTAATTTAAAAACAGAAGGTTCCGAAATATTCGGAACCTTCTGTTTTTAAATAGCGGAAAGATTTGAAGAGGAAAGAGGAACCGATCTCGTCCCAAGACGAGAGAGCTCCACGAACCGAGGTAATACCGAGCTCCACGAAGTGAAGTGAAAGGGTGAAAGAAACTGGCGAGTGGGGAAAAGCCCTCCTCGCCAGTTTTTTATTTTCAAGAGACTGTTCATTAAACTGTGTCAAGTTTACAAAAGTCTCAAGTCTATCGTCTCCCAGTCTCAAGTCTGTTAAAAGTCTGTCGTCTAGAGTCTACCACTCAAGTCTAAAAAAGTCTGTAGTCTAGCGTCTCCCAGTCTCAAGTCTAAAATAAAGTCCTGCTACTTTCCTCTTCAAATCTTTTCTCTTCAAATCTTTCCTCAAATCTCCACCAAATACCCCTCCTTCTCCTCTCCCAACACTATCAGCAAAGAGCCTGGCGCCAACTTTTCTGTTAACAAAAGAAAGCCTTCGGGGACATTGATACAACCATAGGAATTATTAAAGGTGTAATTTCTAAGGTTTTTAGCCATCGTTTCTCTGTATGATTTTGGTACTGACATATCTTTAAAATCAGTTTTTACCATAGCAAGCATATTTTTCATGGTTGTTATCCTGAATGGCGTTTTATACAGCCCGTGAATTGCCAAAGAAAGAGCTTTTCCCTGCATGGTTTCCACATCGAAGGTATTTTTACAGTTGCCCACAAAATTGTCGCTATGGTACACGCTTGGTACCTTGTACATGCCTTGTGGAAAAAATTTACCGCTTCCCTTTGCAATGTGATTGTATACAATTTTTTCACTGTAAGGTCTATTTCTACCCGTAACATCCTCATACTTTTTGCTTGTTTTACTATATTTAAAGCCAATTTCGGCAGCATGTTCCGACCAGTGCTTATAAGCCTCTTCCAACTGCTTTTTATCTTTTGATTGAACATCGGAGCCATCGATAACAGGGGATTTGGCAACAAAATGACCCTTTTTGTCAAAAAAATAAATCAAATTTTCGCGTGGATCAGAAATGAAAAATGATTTATTATACAGTTTTTCCGATTTAATTGTAAAGGCATACTGATCAACAATTCTTGGCGGCATTCCTAATTTAATTAGTGAGTCCTTATTTACAACAATTTCATTTTTTTTAGGGCCAATTATTTTCTTAATTTCGGGTTTGCCTTTAAATAAAAAAATCAAGCCTATGATTGTCGTTAAAACAATAAAAGACAGCAAAATATACTTCATGCATTTCATATTCATTTGATTTAAGTTTGACTAATTTTTATTCATTTTTTAGTTTATGCAGCTTTTCTGCAAGTACAATACTATCAGCCCTTAAAACGTCAACTTCTATTTTTTTCTTGTTAACCAGTTTTTCCTGACTTACAATGCTGCGCTCAATCTGAATGTATTTTTTTTGTGGAACGCAGGAAATACTAAGTAATGAAAAGATTGAAACAAAAACTATTAAGACCCTCATATATTTATGTTTTAAGATTACCAAAAATCAAAAACAACCGTTTCTGAATATTTAATATGACTTGCAACCGATATCCCAACCTGGTCATAAAAACCCAGACTGGTGTATCTGTGTCCCAGAGAACTCACCTGCTCATCAACCAAAAGCCTGATCACATGATCTCTTGCCGAAAAATTGCCATAATCACAACATTCTCCCCTGAATTTTTCCTTGCAACCTAACAACCTTTTATGCCCATTGTAACCTGCTTTACCACTGGTTTCGGCATGGCATTTTGCCGATTCGTACAATGACTTGTCTGGAACAAGCGGATTCATTGGCTTCATTTCATACATATAATCGATGAGCGTGAGTAAATAATTGGGATCAGTATCAGTTTCCATCAAGGGCAAAATATATTTGTCACAAAAATCGCGTGGATACATACGTGCATAATTCAACCAATAATTGATATCTTTTTCTTTGGTAGTTAACCATTTGATATTACGGGCAGTATCGGGATTTAATTTTATATATTTTGTTGTTTCTTCTTCAGTAATATCCCAATCCCGCGAAGATGGATGCCTCAAAGGCAGATACTCCGGATTAAAGTCTTCCGCTTTTACTTTAATACCATGTTTTTCAAGTCTTCTAAGGATATATTTTGTCGAAACGGAACTGTTCATTGAATCTGCATCAATTGTCAATAAATTTATTTCGTTTCTCGTTTTTGCATTTAATTGTTTCAATCGAGCCATATCCTTATTGTATTGATAACCAAGCTGAACCGACTGATTGTAATCAGCCTGGCTTGCTTTATATTTAAAGATTGAAACACAACTGCTCAACATAAAAAGCAGCATAAAAACTGATAAGATTTTCATAGGCTTTAATTTAAATTGTTGAGAAAATATATTTAATAACTGTCCCAACGGGCTCTGTAACCTCTGGTATCGATATGTACTGCCTGCGTATTGGGATAAAGTCCGATACCGCCTTTATTTCCAATTACAAGCTCACAGAGGGCCAATACCTTTTTCTTGTCTTCGTAATTTACTGTTCCGTTTTTATCGGCATCGCCAACGTTAAAATCAATTGCTTCTCCGCAGATATGTCTGCTCATGGATGCTCCACCTACTACTTTATTATGATTGGGCGATCGATGTCCGCATCTCAATTTGATGGCCTTCCAATCGAGATTTTTCTCTTCCATTTTATTTTTCAGCTGCAGAAAGGCATGTAAAACTTTTTTGTCTATCAACCAGTAAAATTCAGCATCCATCGAATAAAACCAGGTTGATTTCTGATCTTCACTGATAAAATCGATGATGCGCCAGTCACCTACAATTTTCTGCATAGCCTGCGGCAGTTTTACCTTGTAGAAGGTTCTCCCGTGAAAATGACCTTGAAACTCAGGTTTTGAAAAATTTCCCGAAACGAGCAGTGGCTTAGGGAGTGCCGACAGCGGAACCTTTTCAAAAGTATTCAGTATACTGTCGATAACTGCTTCGGAAATAACCGGGGCTGTACTCTTTATTTCATGTTTTAACTTATGTGCATAAAGTGTATTTCCAAAAATAATGAAGAGCGTGATTGCTGCTGTTAGGCCGATTCCAAGAACTGACAGCAGTATGATGTTTCTTTTTTTCATTTTACGTTTGTTTTTTGTTTTTTTGTTTATGATTTTTATTTGTAGACAAAATCTACGTGTATGTGGTCGTCATGCATTTTGTTCACAAATTTATTTTGCGGATAACTAACAATCAATGCCTTATTTAATCGCGCTGCAGAAGGAGTTTTCAAAAGATTATCCCTGATTTCTTCTCGTATGATTACCCTTTGTAGAGGAGAGCCATTTTTGGCAGCAGCTATTTCAAGTTCATGAATCAACAATGCTAAAGATTCAAAGTCAATCTGAACAGAATTATCAATATTCATTCTTCCTTCCTTGTCAAAATTGAAGCAGTAATGCCAAAGGCCGCAATGATCGTAAAAGCGAGTCTGCTTGCCATTTTTATTAAGTTTTGGCACCATCAGGTCAACACTCAATCCGGCTCGATGTGTTTGGTGTAACAATGTCTTGCCACCATTTTTTCGGCTTAGTTCCATAATGTAAAAATGTTTGCCCGCTGCACTGCTTTCAAGTGCCTTCATACAGTCTTTGAGGCTATTGTACACTCTTTCGCTTGTAAAACACATACCTAGTCCAAAATAGCTGAGGTAACTGAAATATGAAAAGTTTTTACCATAGAGGTCCATTTTATAGGGATTTTCGATGGTTCCCTTATTAGAAGATCCTTTGACAACACTTTTTCCATTATTCCAGTAAAAAACGACCGGTGCCGACCAAAGAAAGCAGAGTATCAGTATAACAACAATGCTTATTTTCAAGATTTTTTTGATTCTATTCTTTTTCATACAGTTACCATTTTAATAGTTTTTTTTCATTAAGAAAAAATCTACCTTTTCTCCCTTGTCGTTATTGATTGCCTTTACAAGTAACAGTTCTTGTAAATATTTTTATCAATGGCACACAAAGAATGATTCAGACTTCGGAATGAAGACCGTTTTTTATTGATTTACTTTTTTTACTGGAGGGCAAATTGCCCGGATTTCTTTTTTTCTGAGGGTATACCCTCTCTTTTTTTTCTTTTTGTAAACTTGCGCTATAGGCTTGTTGCTTTTTCTATCTTATACGGCATAGTGGTTTATAAGGTTTCATAAAATTTAATATTTTTTTAAGAATTTTAACAACTTTCATTTAGATCATATACGTCAAACTCAATTTACATTAATAACAATATTATTACACCATTAATAGCAATATCAAAATTACTTACTTAATTGAGCATAAATTTCAACTTATAATACTGATTCGTTTTAATTTATTAAAATTTTAAAAAATATTTTCAAATCGCGGAACTGCTCAGGAACTTGCATGGTTATACCTTACAAAAAATAACAAAATAATAAAAAACATCTGAGAGACCGGTCATTCTCAAAACAAGAAAAACAATTCATAATCCAGTAAAAATTAACAACATGTTAGAAAAAATTGCGATTCACATTTTTGTGAACTTAAGGCTCTATATGCACCTGTTTGCCATTTTGATGAATTTTTTGATGTCATATCTCATGCATCTCTTAATTGGAATTCCATTTTTAGGTTACGGCGAGGTGGTCGGACTTATTTTCATCTACTTTTTCATGGAATACTATTACAAAAAAAATGAGGCAGAATACAAAAAAACGCTCAAAGAAATCCGAATGAAAGATTGGGAGTAATAAAGAGGATAGAATCGAAGAGGAACCGCTCTCGTCCCAAGACGAGAGAGCTCCACGCAGTGAATGAACTTACAAAAATTATAAACGAATTAAAAAAACAAGCAATGAACAAGTACGAAAAGCATTTCTTCCTGAATCACAAGTTTTACATGCACATGGCTGTAATTGTATTAAACTTTATGGTGTATTCATTTATAGCCATATATAACGGCAAAAATATTTTAGATTATCCATTGCTTCCTACTCTTTTAACATCTTGTTTTACCCTTGAATGCTTTTTCTATTTTGATAAGGAAGAGAATGATGAATTTATGCGTGAAATAATGGACGAAGAAGATGATTGATACAGCATTAAAATTTCTATACCCAATAAAAATAAACTAATATGTTAAAACTTGCAATTCATCTACTTTGCCATATAAAGCTTTACATGCACCTTGTTGGCATAGCCTCCTACATTGTTGTAATTCATTTGATGAAAACAAACTACAACATTCAGCTAATGCCTTTGGACCTGCTTATAGGTTTATTGTCGATATTTTTTATGATAGAACTCGAGTACAGATTTTTATTTAAAAAAATCGTTGAAAACCTGAAAGATCAAATGGGTATCGGTGATGAATAATTGTAAAGGCTTTAATTAGAGACTTTCCCAGTCTACTTTCAGTACCGTTTCGCCCAGTTTTTCCAAATGATCCATGTCCTGATATTCAGTTTTTAGATGCTCATTATAATAGCCTACTGACAGATTGGTACATTCAGGAAAAATACTGAAAAAAGAAAGGGAGTCAGTACAAATTCCGGTTGGATCGGTTTGGTAATTAAATGGTCCTTTGCTGTTAAGTTCCCCGACAAGGGCAGTTGCAAAACGATCGGAACAACCCCTTTGGCCCGACTGATGCGTAATAACAGAGCCGGTACCTCTTCTGTCGAATGAGATTACTTTGCTGATATTTTGTAAATGAGCTAACGGATTTTTTAGATGCGCTTTAGCAAGTTTCAACGACCCGATGCATCCGACCTCCTCAGCAAAAAAAAAATAATACAAGCCTTTTACGCCCTGCTGGATCATATGAAGCATTAGTGTTACCCCAGCCTTGCAATCGGCACCAAGGATGCTTTGTTCATCGGTGCAGATAAGAGTTTCGCAGAATCGGTGGACTACAGGACCTTGAAAAGTAGAAGCAGTATCGAGGTGCGAAGTAAACATACAGCTCGAATCATTGCCAACCTGCACATAGTAGTTGCCCACTGTATCAATTTGCAAGTTATAATTCAGGTCAGGAAATAGCTCAACAACCTGATGTTCAGTACCTGCGGGATAGGTTTGAGTAGTGAGCGATAAAAAGGTCTGGCGGATCATTTTTTTTGATTTTTATTTTTTTAATGAAAGTTGATTGCGTTTTATTTTTTTTGGACAATCAGGAGACTAACAAGCTGTTTTGCTGATTTAGTTCCCGCAACAGCGTTTTTTTGAAATGACATGCTGCATTGTCAATAAAATCTATGCCTTGAGACGAGATTGGTTCATCCTTTTATCAAAATTTTACAGGCTATTCATTAAAAAATAAAACCTTTAGAGCGATAAAATTCCATCCTCAAAAAATAATGAATAACTTTGCAGCGAAAATTAAGACATTCACAAAACTATCAGCGGAATGTGACTGTACTCCATTTTAAAATTTTCAAATTAACTCATTATCAAATTAATATCATGGTTATTCAGGAAATACTTGCAAGAGAAGTACTCGACTCCAGAGGAAATCCAACCGTAGAAGTAGAAGTAGTTACCTCCAATCAGAATGTAGGCAGGGCGATTGTTCCATCTGGCGCATCAACCGGCAAACACGAAGCTGTAGAGCTGCGCGATAACGACGAAAGCCGCTACATGGGCAAAGGTGTACAAAATGCCTGTATGCACGTTATGGAGAATATTGCCGAGGAACTCATCGGGTTTAACATCTACGAGCAGATCGAGATCGACCGTATGATGATTGAATTGGATGGCACTCATAACAAATCTCGTCTGGGCGCCAATGCCATTCTTGGTGTTTCAATGGCTGTTGCAAGAGCTGCCGCACAGGAATGCGGATTGCCACTGTACCGCTATCTTGGTGGAATCGGCGCATGTACGCTACCTGTGCCTATGATGAATATTCTCAACGGTGGCAGCCATGCCGATAATTCTATCGATATTCAGGAATTTATGGTGATGCCTGTAGGTGCATCTTCATTCTCTGAGGGCTTGCGCATGGGAACAGAAATTTTCCATCACCTGAAAAAAGTACTCAAAAGCAAAGGCTATTCTACCAATGTGGGTGATGAAGGCGGTTTTGCACCGAATCTTAAATCGAATGAGGAGGCCATTGAAACTGTGCTGATGGCCATTGAAAAAGCTGGTTACAAACCCGGTGAAGACATCGTAATCGCGCTAGATGCAGCTGCTTCTGAATTTTATAATGAAGAAGAAAAGGTATATCATTTTCACAAGTCGAGCGGCAAGAAAATGAGCTCCGAAGAAATGGTGGAGTTTTGGGCAAATTGGGCTGCTAAATACCCGATTGCATCCATCGAAGACGGGCTCTATGAAGATGACTGGAACGGCTGGAGTTTGCTCACCCAAAAACTTGGCAGCAAAATTCAACTGGTTGGTGATGACCTTTTTGTTACGAATACACAGCGTTTGAAAAAAGGTATCGATAACAAAATTGCCAATTCAATCCTTGTTAAAGTAAATCAGATCGGCACACTTACCGAAACGATTGAAGCTGTGAACATGGCACATCGCAATGCCTATACTTCTATCATGAGTCACCGCTCTGGCGAAACCGAGGATACAACTATTGCCGACCTCGCGGTGGCATTGAATACCGGACAAATTAAAACTGGTTCTGCTTCCCGCTCCGACCGTGTGGCAAAATATAATCAACTGCTGCGTATTGAACAGGAATTGGGCGATGCGGCATATTATCCTGGTAAAAGTATTTTTCGTTAGATTTTCAGATATCAGACATCAGATTATCAGATTAGTATAATGCTGATATCTGATAATCTGTCTTCTGATAATCTCAAATAGACAACATCTCCCCAAACCGCTTAAAAGTAACCCTAGGGTCTTCTTCGCTGCTAAAAAGCTCCGTTTGAAGGCCCTTTGCTTTTATGATAGTTTGAATTTCGGGATATAGCCGCTCAAAGTAATCGGCAATTTCCTGCAGACCTTCTGCTTCATCGATGCCAAAATCCTCGATATACTCGGCACATTCCTCAGCTGGAGTTTGTATGTCTATGACGACTACAGGATGTCCTGCCTTTTCCAAAACCTCCAATAAAATTTCAAACTCTGCCGCCGAGCCAAAACAGTCGGGGTCTAGTACAAAGCCGTTGGGCAAGTTTTTAGGCGCCTTTTGCAGGTATTTTTCAATAATCAGGCGGTAAGCAAAATGCGGCAAAAGTTCATGACCCGCACTTTTGGCTTCTTCAAGCCTTTTGGCAATATCCGATCCACCCACTGATTCCGACATGTAAATATCGCTCAGCGAAAAATAGCTGTATTTTTTGGCTTCGGCAGCATCTTCCAGCTCAAGGCTGATGGTACTGAATGGCGGTTCGAGTAGTAGGAAAACTTTCACGGGTTGGTTATTAAGGTTGAAATTTGTAGCAAGTGGAGAGTATCAAGAAACGGAGTTCCGCGAAGCGCATCAAGTATCAAGACTCTAATCCTTGACTTTATCGAAAAAGACAAAAAAGGCCAGATCCGCCTTCAGGAACTTTGTTTACTTTTACTTAACTATGAGAGTGTCTATTTAATTGCAATTACCTAATTCAAAAATTTAGACTTCTCTTCATCCAGAGACAAGAACAATTTTCAAATTTTCAAATTACCGAATTCTCAAATTATTTACCTCATTCCCCCCGTCACCATCAGCACCTCACCGGTGATATAGCTCGAAAGATCAGATGCAAGGAACAAACAGGCATTAGCAATTTCTTCGGCCTGACCAAAACGCTGCAGCGCAGTATTGCTGATCATGGTTTCTTTGAGTTTATCATCGAGCGCATGCGTCATTTCGGTATCGATAAAGCCCGGAGCAATGGCATTGCAACGAATGTTTCGCGAGCCAACTTCATAGGCCATCGATTTGGTAAAACCGATGATACC
>CAMDAB010000094.1 GCA_945888475.1 Saprospira grandis DSM 2844
TGCCACAATGGCTCAACTGCCAATCTCTCTGCAACAGCAGCGGGCGGAATCGCAGGTTATAGCTTCAATTGGAGCAATGCTGTAACAGCGCCAACAAATAGCAATATTCCATCAGGCAACTACAGCGTGACCATCACCGATGCCAATGGCTGTCGCAGCATCAGCAGCGTTACGCTCGCCAATCCAACTCAGCTCGAGCTTAGTGTCAGCACCGTAGATGTGCGCTGTACAGGCGATGAAAACGGAAGTATCATCGTGAACGGCAGCGGTGGCACAAGCAACCTCGGCGCTTATGAATACAGTATTGATTCCATCAACTGGCAGACAGGCGACCTCTTCCCGGGCCTCGGTGTCGATAGCTTCCGCGTCTATGTGCGCGATGCAAACGGTTGCGTGACAGAAGAGTCTGCAGTAATTGAAGCGGCAGAGCCATTCTTTATCACTTTCTTCAGTCCGCAGGATACTACGATTGAATATGGTGACACAATCAGCCTCAGCGTAACACTGAACGATAACAGCGGCGCAAGTTTCAGCTGGACAGATATAAATGCAGGAATTGTCATTGATACAACTAATTTTACAATAAGTGTATCACCTGCAAATGAAATGGTTTATGAATTCAGCGCCACAAGTCCATTGGGCTGTCAGGTAGATACAACTGTTATCATCTCGGTTACTAAGCCTAGACCTGCAGCTGCTCCTGGTGGCTTTACACCAAATGGCGATGGCACCAATGATGTCTTCTTTATTCAAGGCGACAATCGATTGAAATCTGTAAATGTCTTCCGCGTCTACGACCGTTGGGGTGAATGTGTATTCATTGCTGAAAATGTAGCAGCAAATGACCCTGCAAGCGGTTGGGATGGTAGCTTCAAGGGAGAGAAGATGAATTCGGGAACCTATAGCTGGTATGCCGAGGTAGAATATATCGATGGCTTTAAAGAGATTATTAGGGGAGATATTACTTTGCTGAGATAAAAGAGTGAAAGAGGAAAGAATTTTCTTAATTTGAAAATGAGACAATTTGAAAATTTGAAAATTTTTTCCAAACGGCCCTCGAATGCCCCTCCCGAAAGCTTTCGAGGAAGCTATCGGGGGGGCCTTTGAGAAAAATAATACCAACGGAGCGCGGTATTTTAATGCCGCATTAGATGAAAGATGAACCGAGGCTATGCCGAGTTCCACAATGTGAAAGATGAACTAGATAATTAGTGCAGAGAAGCGAGTGCAGAGGAGCGAGTTTTCCGATAGCTATAGGAAGTACTAATAGGTATTAAAGTTTTATATTGTACAACAAAGCATAAATTAGTAAGTGTCCAGAGGATCTAGTTACAAGGTACTAGTAGTCCTCTGGGCTTTTTATTTGACTTAGCACCATTCTTTTTTACATGCACAATCGATTTGGCTTAGGATGTTAACAATCTTCGCATTCCTCCCGCTAAAAGACTTGAGAAACCAAAAGCTGGTCTTCATGAGCATATTACTAATATTTTGAGAGAAAAACTGGCAGGGCTTCCAGTTGTCGCAAATTTTGCGACAACTGCCTCTGATGGAAAATTGTATCAGATTGAGTATTAATACATGGAAATGAACTGGTCGCAAATTGCGACCGGTTCGAATCGCTTAAACATGCTACAAGCAACCCATTTGCATTCACAGAGCAAGGTGTGGCAATGCTTTCTGCTGTTTTTCGTTCCGATATTGCTTTCAAAGTTAGCATCCAAATTATCAATATCCTTGTTTAAATGCGGAAAATTATTGTAGGGCACAGCGGACTGCTTCAAAGAATAGAAGGAGTGGAGCGCAAACTATTGGATTGCGACCAAAAATTTGAACAAGTATTTAAAGCCTTGGAAAGTAGCATAGTTCTTATAGACAAATAATTTTCACTTGCATCTAACCTGAAAATGATCTATATTTGGAAAATCAACTAATAAAAATCCCCCAAATAAGAATGAAAGACGAAATAGTTTTATACCGCCCCGATGAACTGGCAGCCCATATAGAGGTAAGGCTTGATGAAGAAACTGTGTGGCTCTCTTTAAACCAAATAGCACAATTATTTTGTAGAGACAAGTCTTTGATATCTAGACATTTGAAGAATATCTATCAAGAGGGTGAGTTGATTCAAGAAGCAACAGTTGCAAAAAATGCAACAGTTCGAAAAGAGGGTAAAAGGATGGTAACGAGAGAAGTTTTGAATTACAATCTTGACGCAATTTTATCAGTCGGATATCGTGTAAATTCTAAACAAGGAACACAGTTCCGCATTTGGGCAACCAGAGTGCTAAAAGACTATCTGCTAAAAGGTTACGCCATCAATAACCGTATGAACAGAATTGAAGACAATAATATTCACTTGCATCTAACCTGAAAATGATCTATATTTGAAAAATCAACCAATAAAAAAGTCCCAAATAAAAATGAAAGATGAAATAGTTTTATACCGCCCCGATGAACTGGCAGCTCATATAGAGGTAAGGCTGGATGAAGATACAGTTTGGCTTAACAGAAATCAAATAGCCGCTTTATTTGGTCGAGATGTAAAAACAATCGGCAAACACATTAATAATATTTTTTCAGAGGAAGAATTAGAAAAAGATGTGGTTGTCGCAAAATTTGCGACAACCACTCCACACGGTGCCATTATAGGGAAAACGCAAACTAATATCACCGAGCATTACAATCTGGATGTTATTATTTCTGTAGGGTATCGTGTTAAATCCAAACAAGGAACGCAGTTCCGCATCTGGGCAACCAGAGTACTCAAAGATTACCTGCTCAAAGGTTATGCTATCAATAACCGTATGAATAGAATTGAAGACAATGTGCAGGCGCTTGCAGAAAAAGTTAATCAAATAGACCTGCAAATAAATACACATCTGATCCCCACCCAGGGCGTATATTCGATGCCTATGAATTGGCTTCCCGTATCATCCGCTCAGCAAAGGAAAGCATTGTATTGATAGACAACTATATTGATGAAACTACCCTAACTCACATAGCTAAAAAAGAAAAAGGTGTAGCAGTGCTTTTGTTAACAAAAACTATTAGCAAACAATTGACCCTGGACCTGCAAAAAGCAAAGGAGCAATACGGCAGCTTTACAGCAAAAACCTTTACCCAAAGCCATGACCGCTTTTTAATCATTGATAGCAAAGAAGTCTATCATCTGGGCGCTTCCCTGAAAGATTTAGGCAGAAAATGGTTTGCCTTTTCTAAGCTGGAAACTAAAAGTGTGGAAAATATGATGAAGGTAGTTTTGGAGCTGATGTGAAGTGGGGTAGTGGGAATATAACAAAGAAAAAGCTTTGAGTGAAATTGCAGTAACAATAATTTTCACTTGTAATTGACCTAAAAATGATCTATATTTGGAAAATCAACCAATAAAATGCCCCAAATAAAAATGAAAGACGAAATAGTTTTATACCGCCCCGATGAAAATGCAGAGCATATTGAAGTTAGAATTGATGAAAAAACAGAAACAATTTGGCTGACTCAAAAACAAATTGCAGATTTATTTGGTACTCAACGACCTGCCATAACGAAACATTTAGGTAATATTTTTAATTCAGGAGAATTAGACGAGAATGTGGTAAGTTCCATTTTGGAACATACCACAGAACACGGGGCTATAAAAGGTAAGAAACAGAAAGTAAAGGTTAAATATTATAATATTGATGTAGTCTTGTCAGTAGGTTATAGAGTAAATTCTGGGCGAGCCACACAGTTCCGCATTTGGGCGACCCGAGTACTCAAAGATTACCTACTCAAAGGTTACGCTATCAATAACCGTATGAACAGAATTGAAGACAATGTGCAGGCGCTTGCAGAAAAAGTTAATCAAATAGACCTGCAAATAAATACACATCTGATCCCAACCCAGGGCGTATTTTTCGATGGGCAAATATTTGATGCCTATGAATTGGCTTCCCGTATCATCCGCTCGGCAAAGGAAAGCATTGTATTGATAGACAATTATATTGATGAAAATACCCTGACCCATTTAGCTAAAAAAGAAAAAGGTGTAGCAGTGCTTTTGTTAACAAAAACTATTAGCAAACAATTGACCCTTGATCTGCAAAAAGCAAAGGAACAATATGGCAACTTTACGGCAAAAGTCTTTACCCAAAGCCATGACCGCTTTTTAATCATTGATAGCAAAGAAGTCTATCATCTGGGTGCTTCCCTCAAAGATTTAGGCAGAAAATGGTTTGCCTTTTCTAAGCTCGAAACTAAGAGCGTGGAAAATATGATGAAGGTAGTTTTGGAGCTGATGTGAAGTGAGGCGGAACAAAAGTTATTTTGCTATAAATGAAAGTATTGTCAAAGAAAGCACTTTTAAAATTTATATTTTCTAACTAAGAATGAGTAAAGAAATAATCATATCACAAAATCAATTAAAGCACAGAATCTTCACTTTTCGTGCTGTTCATGTGATGATAGACCGTGACTTGGCAGAAATGTATCAAGTGGAAACAAAAGTCTTAAACCAAGCGGTAAAGCGAAATATTGAGCGATTTCCTGAGCTTTTTCGCTTTCAACTTACTGACCACGAAAAAAATGAACTGGTCACAAATTGTGACCGGTTCGAATCGCTTAAACATGCTATAAGCAACCCATTTGCATTCACGGAGCAAGGCGTGGCAATGCTTTCTGCTGTTTTGCGTTCCGATATTGCTGTCAAAGTTAGCATCCAAATTATCAATACCTTTATTGAAATGCGGAAAATTATTGTAGGTCACAGCGGACTGCTTCAAAGAATGGAAGGAGTGGAGCGCAAACTTTTGGAAACTGACCAAAAATTTGAACAAGTATTTAAAGCCTTGGAAAGTAGAAATGAAATCCCCACCCAAGGCGTTTTTTTTGATGGGCAAATATTCGACGCCTATGAACTGGCTTCCCGTATCATCCGCTCGGCAAAGGAAAGTATTGTATTGATAGACAACTATATTGATGAAAACACCCTGACTCATTTAGCCAAAAAAGAAAAAGCTGTAGCAGTGCTTTTGTTAACAAAAACTATTAGCAAACAATTGACCCTGGACCTGCAAAAAGCAAAGGAGCAATATGGCAACTTTACTGCAAAAGTCTTTACCCAAAGTCATGACCGCTTTTTAATCATTGATAGCAAAGAAGTCTATCATCTGGGCGCTTCCCTGAAAGATTTAGGCAGAAAATGGTTTGCCTTTTCTAAGCTGGAAACTAAGAGTGTGGAAAATATGATGAAGGTTGTTTTGGAGCTGATGTGAAGTGAGGGAAACTAATAATCTATCAGAATAAAGTTTTTTTCTTTTTTTTAGTTAGTCTCGTATAAAAATCTCCCCTTAATTTTTGTTTAATAGTATTAAAATAATTTACTTTGGTGTTTAAGTGCTAAGTATTATAAAATACAAAAAATAGGTTATAAAAAATATTTAAAAAAATGAGAAATGAAAAAAATCGAAGTAGTTGCAGGTGTAATTTATAATGAAAAATTAATTTTATGTGTGCAAAGACCCAAAAATAAGCTTCAATATATTTCAGAAAAGTTTGAATTTCCCGGGGGGAAAATTGAAGAGGGTGAAACCAAAGAGGAAACATTACATCGTGAAATAATGGAGGAATTAAATCTTTCAATAGAGATTAAATCTTTCTTTATAACAGTAGTTCATGAATACCCAGATTTTGAATTAACTATGCATTGTTACAAATGTGAATGTGATAATAAAGAACTAAAACTTCATGAACATATAGATCAAAAATGGTTAAAAATTAACGAGCTCACTTTTCTTGATTGGGCAGCAGCTGATATTCCTATTGTCAAAAAACTTGTCTCAGATGGATGAACTAAAACAAATTTTCTCTAAGAGTTTACAAACAGGATATTTAGATAAATCTATTTTATCCAATCTTGACTATCAACCTGAATTACTTGTAAATAAAAGGAAACCACCTCTAAAGGTGCTTTCAACTATTTTGAACGAATTTGATAAATGCAATCAATTTTTTATCTCTGTTGCATTTGTTACTACTAGCGGGGTAGCTTCAATAATAAATAAACTTATAGAATTGGAGGATCGTGAAATCAAAGGTAAAATTCTTGTTTCACAATATTTAAACTTTACTCAACCTGAAGCACTTAAAAGACTTTTGCAGTTCAAGAATATTGATCTAAGAATCGCAACAGAAGGGAACGCTCACACCAAAGGATATATTTTTAAGAGTAAAGAACATTATAATCTAATAGTTGGGAGTAGTAACCTTACTGCACAAGCATTATCTACTAACAAGGAGTGGAATATAAAAATATCTGCGTTAGACGAAAGTGGCATTGTTGAAAAAGTTCTTCAAGAATTTCATTCTGATTTTGAAAAAGGAACCAACGTAACATTAGACTTTATTTTGGCTTATGAAGAAGTCTACCAGAGTCAATTAATTTTAAATAGGAAAAATAATTTTGAAAACATAGGTGAATCTCATCAGCAGATCAGGCCAAATTTAATGCAACAAGAAGCATTAAAAAATATTCACCAATTGAGGATAGAAGGTAAGAATAAAGCATTAATCATTTCTGCAACAGGAACAGGTAAAACCTACTTATCTGCTTTCGATGCAAAGGAATTTAATCCCAAAAAATTACTTTTTGTTGTGCATAGATTGACCATTGCGAAAGACTCATTGAGTACATTTCGAAATGTTTTTGGGAATGAAAAAAAAATGGGCTTATATTCTGGTAACCAAAGGGACTTGGATTGCGATTTTATATTTTCTACTATTCAAACAATTTCTAAGAACAATCACTTAGATAACTTCGCAAAAGATCATTTCGATTATATAATAATTGATGAAACTCATCGATCAGGTGCGGATTCTTACCTGCGATTGATAGAGCACTTTGAGCCAAAGTTCTTATTAGGAATGACCGCTACTCCTGAACGGACTGATGGAAATGATATATTTCAACTTTTTGATCACAACATTGCCTATGAGATACGATTAAGCAGAGCAATGGAAGAGGAAATGCTAAGCTCATTTCATTACTATGGTGTTACTGATTTATCGATCGATAACAATAAAGCCGATAATAAATCAGATTTTAGATATTTAGTTTCAAGTGAACGCGTTGAACACATCATTGAGAAGGCAAAATTCTACGGGACTGATAATGGAATAACAAGAGGTTTGATTTTCTGTTCCAGAAAAGACGAGGCTGTTGAATTGTCCACATTATTCAATTCTAAAGGACTTAAAACAGTTGCCTTAACGGGGGATAGTTCAGAGGAAGAAAGAGCTTTATCAATTGAAAAGTTAGAGACTGATAATCTGAGTCATAAAATTGATTATATATTTACTGTGGATATTTTCAACGAAGGGATTGATATTCCAAAGATTAATCAGATTATAATGCTTCGTCCCACAGAATCTGCAATTATTTTCATTCAACAACTGGGAAGAGGGTTAAGAAAAGTTGATGGAAAAAGTTATTTGACAGTTATTGATTTTATAGGAAACTATGAAAAAAATTACCTTATCCCTGTAGCATTGTATGGTGACACATCATATAATAAAGACTCTTTAAGAAAACTAATTACGGAAGGTAGTAGGTTAATACCGGGGGCATCCACCATAAATTTTGACGAAATCACAAAAGATAGAATATTTAAGTCTATTGATTCCGCTAATATGCAGATGTTCTCTGACTTGAAAAAGGATTATAATCTTTTGAAATTCAAGTTGGGTCGTATTCCAATGATGATGGATTTTATAGAACATGGGTCTCGTGATCCTTTCTTGTTTGTGGAGTATTCTAACTCTTATTACAACTTTATGCTTAAAGTTGAGAAAGCAGAACCAATATTATCAAAACTAGAGGTCAAATTACTTGAGCTGTTTTATAAAGAAATAAACAATTCAAAAAGAGTAGAAGAGAGCTTGATTTCAAAATATTTAATTGAATCAGGAAAGCTTTCTGTTTCTGAATTCAAAGTATTAGTTTTCAATAAGTATGGCTATTCTATATCAGATGAGACAATAAAATCTTGCATAACTAATTTGAATTTCGAATTTGTGAGAACTCCCCATTTTATTGTATATGAAAAAAATAATTTTCTTTACTTTCATGAGGAATTTAAAAAAAGCCTAAGCAAGATTATTTTCAAAAAATTCCTTTTAGATTCAATAAATTACTCAATAAGTGTTTTCGATAAATCTTATAAATTAGATTATTATAAGAATGGATTGATCCTCTACAATAAATATAGTCGTAAGGATGTATGCAGATTGTTGAATTGGGAGAAAGATATCAGTAGTACAGTTTACGGTTATCGTACCAATGGAGAAACTACACCGTGCTTTGTTACATATCATAAATCTGATATAATTGATAGCACAATCAATTACAACGACCACTTCATTAATCATTCAACTTTTGCGTGGGAATCCAGGTCTAATAGAAGGCTTGAAAGTGATGAAATAAAGGCTGTAATTAACTCCAAAAGAATTTTACTCTTTGTAAAAAAAGAGGACGGAGAAGGAACTGACTTTTATTTCATGGGTGATGTATCAATAATTCCTAATTCAATTGAGCAAGGATATATGCCTAAATCTAATTCGCCTGTTGTACATTTTAAATTTCATCTTCATCAACCGTTAATCGAAAGCCTTTATCAATACATTACAACAGATAAAATAAAAAAAAGTAATAATATCTTTATCAAAAATACAATCAAAACAATACAGATTGATCAATCATCTAGTTTAGGTAAAGAGTTTAAAAACCCTATCCCTTTATTCGACTTTTACGCTGCAGCTGGTACATTTAGTGAATTACAATCCGAAATGAGTTATACCCTAATTGAGGGTCCGGAAAAAATTGATAGTAAGGATTATTTTGCTTGTAGGATTATTGGTCAATCAATGAATAAAATAATCCCTGATGGTTGTATATGTCTATTCAAGATTTATCATGGTGGGACTAGAAATGGTAAAATTGTGCTTGTTGAAAATAGAGACATTCAAGACCCTGATTTTAACTCGGCATTTACTATAAAGACCTATTCTAGCGAAAAGTATATAAATGAAGATAACTGGGAACACACATCAATTGTATTAAGACCGAATTCATTTGACAGTTCATATCAGAACATTATTATAACAGAAGAAAATGCTAAGCAAATGAGAATTATTGGTGAGTTTGTTAGAATTTTATGAGAGTGTAGGTTATTCATTTTCCGGCACCCATAATCGATTCTAAAACCTTCCACCCGCTGCTTTCGTTTTTGACGAGACAGTTTTTTTTTTCGATAGCATTTAATATAAAAATATAATCCATCCCACACATGGAACTTCCCTTCCACTCTAAAAACCCATACAGCGGCGAACTGTACAAAATATTTGATTTTGAGACCTCTGAAAATATAGCGGGCAAGATTGATTTGGCCGATCAGATGGCTAAAAAGTGGAAGAAGATATCCTTTGGGGAAAGGGCTTTGCTTTTCAATGGCCTGGCAGAAATATTGGATAAAAAAGCCGAGGAACTTGCACTGTTGATTACGCAGGAAATGGGTAAACCCATCTCGCAATCGATTGCAGAAATAAAAAAATCGGCCTTGGTCTGTGCCTTTTATGCAGCTAATGCAGAAAAATATTTACAACCAGAAAGCGTTTTTGAGCAGGAAAAGCAAATCGGCAAAATATATTATGAGCCACTTGGTGCGATTTTAATGATTATGCCCTGGAATTTTCCCTTTTGGCAGGTCTTTCGTTGTGCAGCGGCAAGTATCATGGCCGGAAATGTGGTGTTGTTGAAACATGCGCCAAATGTTCCGAGTTGCGCTGAAGCTATAACTCAATTATTTGAATTGGCAGGTTTCGAAAAAGGTATTTTTCAGCATGTTTTTGCTTCGACCGCTGAGGTTGAAAAAATACTCGGCAGCGATGCAATAAAAGGGGTGGCACTCACTGGCAGTGTTAAAGCAGGGTCTGCTGTGGGGCAAATGGCTTCGAAAAACATCAAGCCCTCGGTACTGGAATTGGGTGGCTCCGATGCCTTCATTGTTTTGGATGACGCAGATTTGGAGACTGCTGCCAAAACTGCTGTGATATCAAGATTCGGCAATAATGGTCAAACCTGCATTGCTGCAAAAAGATTTATCCTGTTGGATTCCGTTGCAGATGAGTTTCAGCGCTTGCTCAAGAAGGAAATCAGTCTCTTGAAACAGGGCGACCCTATGGATAAAACCGTTGATCTCTCCCTGATGGCCCGGGCAGACCTTGCCGCTGCGCTTCAGCTGCAGGTAGATCAAAGTATCGCTGCCGGAGCTGAGTTATTGCTCGAAGGTGGCTTGTTAGCTAAGGATTCAGCCATTTTTAAACCTGTGATCTTATCAAATATTCCTAAAAACTGTCCGGCCTACAACGAGGAGCTTTTTG
Source organism: Saprospira grandis DSM 2844 (assembly GCA_945888475.1). Classification (GTDB taxonomy): domain Bacteria; phylum Bacteroidota; class Bacteroidia; order Chitinophagales; family Saprospiraceae; genus Saprospira; species Saprospira grandis_C. Next base: position 10,414 of record CAMDAB010000094.1, read on the forward strand.
GACCTGTACTCTCATGCTTTTCGGTGAATAATATTGACGATGCGCTGGCATTGGCAAATGATACAGCATTTGGGCTTGCGGCATCTATTTGGTCAGCTAATGTCGATAAAGCCTTAGAAATTGCCGCTTCGCTCGATGTGGGTGCTGTTGCAATCAATCAGTTGATGCGCTCTGTGCCTGCGCTGCCTTTTGGGGGTATCAAAAAATCGGGCTATGGCCGCGAATTGGGTAAGGAGGGGTTGAGGGCCTTTGTAAATGTGAAGACGGTGATGTAATAATAGATTTTCAGATTGTCAGAAGGCGGATTATCAGCTCATTTTCTTTTTAGATTGTCAGATTGTCAGAAGTCGGATTATCAGCCTTTTTAGACATTAGATTGTCAGAAGTCGGATTGTCAGCTTTTTTTCTTTTTAGACATCAGATTGTCAGAAGTCGGATTGTCAGCTCATTTTCTTTTTAGACATCAGATCTTCAGCTCTTTTTATAAAGCTGATGTCTGATAATCTAAAATCTGACAATCTCCAAAACAAAAAAAGGCCACCTCTCCAGGCAGCCCATTCCTAACAAATTAACTCAAAAAAACTATCTCAATTATTTTTTTTAGATTTTCAGATTGTCAGATGTCGGATTATCAGCTCTTAGCAAATTATCAATAGCTGGTATCTGATAATCTGCTATCTGACAATCTGCTATCTAATCTGAATATTTGATTTTGCTGCGATTGTATTGATATTACCATTGTTATCCTGTGCAGTTACGCTGTAGAAATACACACCAGCAGCAAGTGGATTGCCAGATTCATCGGCAGCATTCCAGGTTTCAGTGTTGAAAGTACCCTGACCGTTATTGTCAGTTGAAAGGATGCTTTTAACCAATTGACCTTTGATGTCGAAGATATTGATCTGGATGCTTTCGGTCTGGCTGTAATTATCGCCGAGGCTTACAAAAAATCTGGTAGAACCGTTCACAGGGTTTGGATAGTTGTACACATTGCTGTGTGCCAAGGCTGCAATTTCGGTAGAAGCAACAGTTCTGTCATTGTTGGTTCTGTCAGTTTCATTCAATTGGGCTTCCTGATTTTCAGTGCCGTCATTCAAAGAAACAGTATTGTTATCGCTGCTCAACATAGAAGGGCCAACTGCAATTGTCAGGCTTTCAGAAGCACCTACTGCGCAGGCATTTTCGGCATACACTTCTACGTCGCCACCAGCAAAACTCTGGCTAAATTTGATTTTTACGCTTGCAGTGCCTTGTCCGGCGAGGATTATAGCTCCGTAAGGCGCAGTCCAAACATAATTTACACCACTAATTTGCTCAACAGCGTATTCGTAAGCGGCATCAGCCTGAACAGAAAGTTCATAGGTTTCAAATTTTGGTGCGGGTGGCACTACATCTACATAAATTGTATTTGCAGTTGTTGTTCCGCATGCGGTTTGTCCGCTTACTGTGATATATCCGTTGGTGAAAGAGTAATCGATTTCGACAAAAATTCTGTTGCTGCCCTGTCCGCTGCGGATAGTCATGCCTTGTGGTAAGGTCCAGTTATAAGCACTAACACCAGGCTCCAAACTAATTTTATACTTTGAAAAGCTGTAAGCTGAAGCTGCATCGCAAAGTAAAGTTTCTCCAGCAATTTCTGAAGACAAAGCAACAGGACAATTCAATGAAGCATTGTTCTGTGCACGAGTACCAATTTCCAAATTTTGTGCAAAAGCTGCAAGGCTGATGAAAGAGAATAGTACGGAGAGGATAGTAGAATTTTTCATGGTATTAAATTTTTATCTTTTATCGATTGATGTTGTTTTCCTAATTGTGTGATACAAAGGTAGGGGCAGTTTCAAGCGATTTTGATGACGCAAGCAGCAGAAGCAGGTGACCTCAGTCTTTTTTAAAGATGACCGTCGTCAACTTTGTAAAAAACAAGCAGATTGTCAATCATGAAATCGGTCTTCTGTGAGGAAATGATCAGTATTGACGAGCATGGCTATTTTTCACGCAGAGACGCAAAGACGAACCAGATCTACATCACGCAAAGGCGCAAAGCCCCACCAGTTCTACATTTACGCAGAGACGTAAAGGTCGAACAGGGCAAAAAGAAGAAAAATCTAAAGGATTTTGAACGACCCCATTCGGGGTCAAATATTGCTAACAGACAGCTTGGTGACTGTGACCCGACCCCGTCAGGTGGTCGTACACATTATTGCCGAAACATTCGATATTAAGTCTACATTAATCGCGGATTTAATGGACAATACTGATTCACACGGATTTTTATCCTGAAAAATGTCTATTAAGCCCAGATTGTCAAACTTGAAATCCGCCTTCCAGAGGAAATGATCAGTATAGCATATCCGTGTTTACCAGTATTCCTCTTTACTGAAATATCTTTTCTCTTCAATTCTTTATTTTAAAAAGAAAATCTTTCAATCTTTCCTCTTCTGTTCTTTCCTCTAATTTTTGTAACTTTGTGAAAAAAAAGGCAATGAAGGATCTGAATAACAAAATAACGATAGCCGTTGACGGTTTTGCAGCCTGCGGAAAAAGCACTCTTGCAAAGGCGCTAGCCAAGGAATTAGGCTATATATATATTGATTCTGGCGCGATGTACCGTGCTGTCACACTTTATTTTTTAGATAATTCCGTTGATATAAACAATAGTGAATCAGTTGCTTTAGCATTAAAAAACATCAGCATTGCCTTTAAAAATATAGCCGGACAAAACCATACTTTTTTAAATGGACTAGATGTTGAAAAGGAAATCAGAGCCATGCGGGTTTCCGATTTTGTCAGTCCTGTGAGTACTATATCATCAGTGAGGAGATTTTTGGTGGCCTGCCAAAAAGAAATGGGTAATCAGAAAGGCATTGTGATGGACGGAAGAGACATCGGAACCGTCGTTTTTCCTGATGCAGAACTCAAACTCTTCATGACCGCTTCACAGGAAGTACGAACTAAGAGAAGATTATTAGAACTTGAATCGAAAGGAATTTTTGAATATTCATACGATCAGATTCAAAATAATCTTTCTGAACGTGACCGAATAGATTCTACCAGAGCCGACAGCCCCCTGAGAAAGGCCGAAGATGCCATTGTGGTAGATAATTCTGATTTGTCAACTGACCAACAGTTGGAACTGGCACTTTCATTAGCCAATCAAATCATTGAAAAAAAAAGTATCAGGGAAAAAGTTAACGGATGAGTGTATATGAAAGGGCATCGAGCGCTATTTTTTTGTTTTTTCTAATTTATTCCTCATCAAGAATAGTTGCTCAGGGCAATCCGCCTGTATTGGATGGAGGTATCGGAAATTGGTATTTTTTGCACCCGACATTTAAGCTCCACAAAAAAATCACAGTTGGCAACGAATTGCATATAAGACGTGATGATTGGTCGATGAAGCCCTTACAAATTCTGGAAAGGCCTTATATAACCTATCATGCCAATCAAAAATTGGATCTTACTGTCGGAGGTTCCTACTACAGAATTTACTCTGCCGAGCCTATCCCGACAGGATATGATTTTAACGAATTTCATTTTTGGGAGCAGTTGACATTGAAACATCAGATGGGCAAAAAGGTCAAATTTTTTCATCGTTACCGAGTGGAGCATCGTTTCATCGATCACATGAATTATGACAGCACAAGTGCCGATTGGGTTAAATCCGGAACTGATTTTAAAAACCGTTTCAGGTACCGAATGCTGGTTAATTTCCCCATTTAT
>CAMDAB010000095.1 GCA_945888475.1 Saprospira grandis DSM 2844
TCAGGCCTGAGTGTAGATATTTTTCCTTTTGCTCTGATGGTCTGAGTCCAGGGCAGGAGCATGATAACAATAATTAGGATTACAAAACCTAATATCCACCAGGAAATTTTTCTGGGCCAATTGAGTGTTTGTATTTTTTTGAAAGATTCAAATTCTTCTAATTTTTTGAATCTGACAACCTTATCTGATATGTTGAGCATAAAAAAAATAAAATTTTACGAGGACTTGGGTATTAAAGGGGCATGATCGAAAATATTGTAGAAGTAAGGTTTTAGCATGAGATCATTGTACTTGCCGTTGAAAATGATTTCGCCTTTATCCATCACAATGACCCTGTCGCAGATCGATGCAAGTTTTGTGTTTCTGGTTACTGCAACCAGTGTCCATGGGTATTTTTTGTCAGCAAACAAGTTTATTAAAGCGTTTTTGTCGTCAGTTTCTATGTTGTCGAGTAGAGGCTCTGTTGCAACCAGTCGGGGCATATCAACGATACATCTGGCAATAATAATTTTTTTAATGATGGATTGTGACAATTCAGTCCCCTCAGAGCTTATCATTGTATCCAGACCCATTTGAAGTTGGTGAACATACTTATCAAGTCTTACGAGTTTACATATTTCCATGACTTCTTTCAGGCTTACATCTTTACGGCCCATGCAAATATTTTCGCGAAGTGTGGCATTGAAAAGATGCTCGTCAGAAATATAATCGCCCATATAGGAACGCAGCGAGGCAATGTTTAAATTTTTTCTTGGAATTCCATTGTATACAATCGATCCGCTATAATTTTCATAAAGCCCAAGGAGGATGCGCAAGAGCGTAGTTTTTCCAGAAGCGTTAAAACCTGTTATTGCAATTCTTTCTCCCGATTTAATTTCTATATTGATGTCTTTTAAGATTGGAGGCATCGAAGGTTCGGGCTGATAACTTAAATCTTTGATTTCGATTGACATGCCGCTGTCGCCAAGAACCTCCTGAAAATCCATGCCACTTTCATCTTCCAGTTCAAGGTCGGTAATATTGCCCATTTTTTCTATGCCGGTGAGCACATCAAAGATATTCGACATGGTCAGCACAATCTTTTCAAGTGCATTAAGTACCACAATCACAATAATTTCAGAAGCAACAAACTGACCGATATTCATCTGATTATCCATAACCAACAAACCTCCTACGATTAGTAGGGCCAAAGTTGCTAAAGATTTTATGACGATGGAGCTTGCAATCTGAAAATGCAGAATATTGAAATGTTTTCTTCTGTATTCGAGATAACCTTCTACCAGCTCGTCGGTCTTTTCTAAAGGATATTGAGTTCTACCAGCCAATTTGAAGGATCCCATAGTTCGACCCAATTCCTCGAGCCAGTAAACAACCTTATATTTGTATTTTGATTCCGACAAACTTGCTTTCAATCCTCTTTTTCCGGTGACATAAATCATCAGGAACAGCAGTAAAATAAGCGTAATTCCAAAGAAAACAAAAAAAGGATGGTATAGTACCAGCACAGCAAGACCGAAAATAATTTGAAGCGCAGAAGCCGATAAATCGATTACTATTTTGGGGATGCCTTTCTGCACATTGAGGGTGTCAAAAAAACGATTAGCCAGTTCGGGAGCGTACTGATCAGTTATGCTCTCCATTTTTAGTCTGGGAAAACGATAGGCAAAATCGAAAGCTGTCCGTGCAAATAATCTCTGCTGCAAGGCCTCCATGATAACAACCTGCATAAGCACCATAGTACCAGTAATGGCTACACCGCCGGCAACAATAAAACTCAACACTACCCAGGAACTTGTCTGTTGTTGAAGCGCAATCAAATTTATAATTGCCTGGACGCCCAATGGCAAAGAAAGTCCTATCAAACCTCCAAGAATTGAATATGTGATGACAAGATAAATATCCTTTTTGTCCAAAGACAATAGATTAATAAGTCTTTTTAGTGGCTTGCCATCAAAGGAATCTTTTTGAAATTTTACCTCAACTTTATAGGGGTCCATTTTTATTTGTTAAATTTGTCTTCGTTTTTAAATTTCTGTGATAGCATTACTATTACAAAGGTATTTAAAAAATTTAAACATAAAAACTTCTAATAAGTTTAAGACTTATCCTAAACAATGGTAAATGTAAAGCTATTTAATGACATACGCAAAACACTCAATGAAAAAGGTGTAAAACTAATTGCCGTATCCAAAACAAAACCGCTGGAGGATATTGATTCCCTCTACAATGAAGGCCAAAGAGTTTTTGGAGAGAATAGAGTACAGGAACTCAGTGCCAAATACGAGGCATTGCCAAAAGATATCGAATGGCATCTCATCGGACATTTGCAGACCAATAAGGTAAAATACATCTCACCCTTCATATCTCTCATACATTCGGTCGACAGTTTAAGTCTTTTGTCGGAAATTAACAGACAAGCCTTAAAAAATAACAGGGTCATAGACTGTTTGCTGCAGTTTCATATTGCTGTTGAAGAAACAAAATTTGGATTGAATTTGGAAGAAGCAGCAGAGATATTGGGTTCAGAAGCATTCAAAAAGATGCAAAACATTCGCATCGTAGGAGTTATGGGCATGGCAAGTTTTACCGAAAATATAGAATTGGTACGCAGTGAATTTAAAAATCTAAAAAATATTTTTGATACCCTGAAAACTCAATTCTTTCAATCTGAAGCAAGCTTTTGCGAAATTTCAATGGGCATGTCGGGCGACTATGCAATTGCAGTGGAAGAGGGTTCAACTATGGTCAGAATCGGAAGTCTGTTATTTGGTGAGCGTTGATGCTAAATTTTATTTGATAAAAAATTGCAGATCTTTCGACTTTTTGCTGCTTCTTTTGTTTAGCAAGTGAATCTTTACAAAAGCCAACAAATGTTTCACCTGCGTTTTCCCAAAACAGTCATTGCACTCTTTCTGATTCTATCTGTTGTAGGCACTCTGATTGCAGTCAACCGACTTTATTTTCGTTTCAGTTTCGAAGATTTTTTTCCAAAGGGCGACCCCGATTTGGAGTTTTACTATGAATTCAAATCTCGTTTCGAACCTGATGATAATTTTCTGCTGATTGCCATACATCGAAAAGAAGGTATTTTTGAACAGGAATTTCTGAAAAAAGTAAAGGACTTCTCGCTAAAAGTACGTGAAACTGCAATCGAAATAAAGGACAGTAGCGGAAGTCCATGGGATGCAGGCAAAAATCTCAGCAACATTAAAGGTAAAAAAACTTTTTTGGCAAATCCTGTACTCGAGTCTCAGTCGCTGATGCAGGTGGAGTTTCCGATCAAAACACCTTTTGCCTTCACAGCAATTCCTGCAGTGCATATCGATGAACCAGACAGATATGAGGCTGATAAAAAAAGAATACTATCGGATGAAAGACTAATCAACGCTTTTATATCGGCCGATGCTAAAACTACTGTAGTTATATTAAAAACTGTAGACAATATACAGCAGGAGGTTGCTGAAAAAATGATGAAATCGCTGAGAAAACAGCTCGATGCATACAAATTCGATGAATATCATATCTTGGGAAGAGCTAATTTTCAGACCGAACTAGTGGCTATGCAGATTTATGAATTTGCACTCTCTGCATTGGTTTCCGGAATTTTGGTGCTCCTGATCATGTGGCTTATATTTCGGCGATTTTGGGGTGTTGTAATTTCAATTTCTTCCATTTTACTAGGTCTGCTAATTTTTATCGGTATTGTTGGAGTTATAGGCAAACCGCTCGATTCTATGGCATTGCTCTACCCAATCATCATGATTATTGTCGGTACCTCCGACGTGATACATGTGATGTCGAAATACGTGGATGAGCTACAAAAAGGAAATAAACAGCTCGACGCCATCAGAATTACCATGCGCGAGATTGGGATATCGGTTTTTCTTACTTCCTTTACCACTGCAATAGGTTTCTTTTCTTTGATATTCAGTAAGTTGGAGCCAATTCGAAATTTTGGTATCAATGCATCAATTGGTGTTATGACGGCCTATTTTACTGTGATATTCTTCACTACAGCTATTTTGACTATGTTTGATGCCAATCAGATTATCAAACTTAGAACAGGAAATGACGATAGTTTTTGGAAAAAATTATACAGCGCAATCGATATTATCACTCAGAAAAGAAAGGGACTGGTGATGTCAATTTTATTGTTGACAGTTATAATATGCACCATTGGAATTTTCAGAATCAACACCAATACTAAAATTGAAAAAATGCTGCCCATTGGGGCTAATGTTACGAATGATTTTTTCTTCTTCGAGAAAAATTTCAGCGGTTTCAGACCTTTTGAGATTGCTGTTATCGCACAAAACGGTAAAACGGTCGATGATTTTGAAGTAGTACAGGAAATGGCGAAAGTTGAGGCCCAATTGCTAAAGTATGAAGCCGTAAAATCGGTCAGCTCTATTACCTGGTTGTATAAGTCATTTAATCGCGCATTCCACGGCGATAGGGCCGATTATTACAAAATGCCCGACAAAGAGGATTTTTATAAATATCAGGCAATGGCCGAGCAGGCTGGTATGGGTCGTAACGCCAATATCATGGTGAGTAAAGACCGTAAATATGCCCGCATATCCTCCCGTTTGCTCGACATAGGCGGCGATAACATCAAAAAAATGACAGCCGATTTGAATAATTTTATTAAAAAAAATACGAATGCTAAGATTGTAAGCTTTAGGCAGACCGGTACAGGTGTTATTGTAGATAAAAACCTGGTTTATGTTAGAGATTCGCTCTTGCAAGGCTTGGGTTTTGCATTGTTGGTCATTACCCTAATTATGGTGCTGCTTTATCGCAATCTGAAAATGGTTATAGTGGCTTTAGTTCCAAATATTATTCCAATGATGATTGCCGGAGCAATTCTTGGTTTTACAGGCATCCCGCTCGAAGCCGGTGTTGCAATAGTTTTTTCTATCATATTCGGTATCGCAGTGGATGACACCATTCACATTTTGGGCCGATTCCGACTATTAAAAATGGAGGGCATGGAAACCGAAAAGGCTATATCTGTTACACTTGTTGAAACAGGGAAAGCAGTGACACTTACTACGGTTGTGTTATTTTTTGGATTTGTGATTTTATTGTTTTCGAGCAATCCGCCAGCAGTTACAATTGGTCTGCTTATCAGTTCAACCTTGCTTTCGGCGCTTATCTGCGATGTATTTTTAATACCGGTTTTGCTGAGAATTTTTAAATATTAATGCAAAAGCAGTAATTATTTACTTTTTAATATTACCTTTGCGATTAAACAAAGCCTTTTGAATGGGTAGGCAATGTGTAGCTGATGCAAACACAAATTTTATCCGTACTTATGTGTTTGTATTATCATAACATTTTATTCAAAATTCATCATGTTAATTATCAACATTAAAGACAATGAAACCATCGACCGTGCATTGGGTCGTTACAAAAAAAAGATCAGAGATACACAATTGCTGAAAGAAGTTCGCCGCAGAAAAAGTTTTGAGAAACCATCCGTAACACGTCGCGGTCAAGTTCTCAAAGCAGTTCATAAGCTTCAGGTTCAAAGAGAGGCAAACGACCAATAAAAATTTCAGCTTACTTCGGTAAGCTTTTTTTATCTTATGTGACTTGCTACACATTTGCATAATTTTCATTTTTTCTATATTTGCACTTGCAAACATTTTTTTGCATTCTTAAAATTAAACAGAAAATGGCAAAGCATACCAAATGTCTTATCATCGGATCTGGCCCCGCAGGATATACAGCGGCGATTTATGCATCTAGAGCCGGTCTCAGTCCCGTTTTGTACACAGGCAATGAACCCGGTGGACAATTGATGATTACTACAGAAGTAGAAAATTTTCCGGGTTATCCCGATGGGGTAGTAGGTCCTGCGCTCATGGAAGATTTGCGTCGTCAGGCCGAAAGATTCGGAACAGAAATAAATATCGGCGTGCTCATCAGCAAGGTCGATTTTAGCGGACCAGTACACAAAGTATGGACCGATGCAGGAGAAGAGGTACATGCCGATACAATTGTTATAGCTACCGGTGCATCTGCCAAATGGCTTGGTTTGCCTTCAGAACAGCGCCTGACCAATCATGGCGTTTCGGCTTGTGCCGTTTGTGACGGATTTTTCTTCCGAGGTAAACAGGTATCCGTAGTAGGTGGTGGCGATACTGCCTGTGAAGAAGCAAGTTACCTTTCTAAACTTTGTCCTACGGTACATTTATTTGTCAGAAAAGACGAGTTGCGCGCCTCCAAAATTATGCAGGATCGTATTTTTAATACACCCAACATTACGGTGCATTGGAATACCGAAATTGAAGAAATTCTCGGCGCAGACCATGTTACAGGCGTAAGATTACACAACAATAAAAGCAAAGAAAGTTCAGAAATTTCACTCGATGCCGTTTTTGTTGCCATCGGACATAAACCCAATACCGATATTTTTAACGGTTGGATAACCCTTGACGAAACTGGTTATATCGTCGTTGCCCATCCTGGCACTTCAAAAACTAATATCCCCGGTGTATTCGCCTCAGGAGATGCTGCAGATAAGGTTTACCGCCAGGCTGTTACGGCTGCAGGTACTGGCTGTATGGCTGCATTGGACGCAGAGCGTTATTTGACGGAGATGGGGATGCATTGATAGGGTGAAAGGATGAAAGGATGAAAGGAGGAAAGGAGGAAAGAGATGAAGAGGAAAGAGTTGAAATCCCTATAGCCCCTCTTCCGCAAGAAAAACTGATGCCCGCGAATGCTTTCGCGGGCATCAGTTTTTTTAATACCTATGGAGATTTGGGTTTTAACCCAGGGCAGTACCATTCAAAGCGAAGCTAAAGCATCGCACTCCAATGGTATTTTGCTCACAGAAGGTTAAAACCTTCTTTCGCAAAAAATCTGACGGTTTTAAGCTCAGATTTTTCATCACCAACGGATACCTGGGTTTTAACCCAGGGCTGTAACCCAGTATAACTGGTATGGTTACCCTAAGCTATTCCGATAGCTATCGGAAATAGGGCTCCTTTGCTGTTTATTTTTTCTGAGGTTAAAACCATCAGAAAAAAGCTCCTGTGGAGCGGACTATTAATTACAAATCATTTGAAAAAAATCTGACGGTTTTAACCTCGGATTTTGAGGCAGCAACGGATACCTGGGTTTTAACTCAGGGCAGTATTTTTTTTATTCCGAATCTTTTCTGTAAATCAGACCCTCTGGCAGGTGAATTTCAAATTTAAAATTTTCTTTTATCGCTTTGTCTCCAATTTTTGCGGGCAGTAAAAACTGTTTTGGCATATAAAAAAGAGAAATTCCATCTGTTTGCGTTTGTTTTAGGTCGTAACGACCCGAATCGACAAAGCTATTTAATGCTGAACTATCACAGTTTTCGCAACTGATAACTGCGAGGATGCGAATTTTTTCTCTACTCCAGAATTTAACTTCAATCTCTCCGGGAAGGTCAAAATTGACTTCCTTAGCCTTTGGTCTGAAATTTTCATAAATAATTCTATCAGCCTGGGCATAGGAGTTCATGCTAAGCGCAAAAAACAAAATGCAAAAAAAGAAAATTTTCATAATGGACCTAGGGAATAAGCAACTTTGATACCGAAATTTATACCAAAAAAAATAAAAACTTTGTGAATTTACAATTTTTTTAAATTCTACCGATCTAAAATGAAAACTATGTCCTTTTTTTAAAATCCATTCTCTATTTTTGCCCAAAACAGCAAAAAATGAATTTTATAGAAGAACTACAGTGGCGCGGTTTATTGCAGGATATGTCTCCCGGCCTCGATGAGGAAATGACAAAGGCCACTATTAAAGGTTATATCGGATTCGATCCGACAGCGCCATCTTTAACAATTGGCAATCTTGTAAGTATTATGCTGCTGAAACACCTGCAACTAGCGGGTCATAAACCAATCGTATTGCTTGGTGGTGCAACTGGCCGCATCGGAGACCCATCTGGAAAAGACAAAGAACGCAGTCTGCTCGATTTAGAAACTTTGGAACGCAATATAGAAGCGCAACGCAAGCAATTTGGACTTTTTCTCGATTTTGACGGAGAAAATGCTGCCGAGATGGTCAATAATTACGATTTCTACAAAGACATGAGCATTTTCGAGTTTTTGCGCGATATCGGAAAACATATTACTGTTAATTACATGTTGAGCAAGGATTCGGTAAAAAATCGCATCGAATCCGAGTCGGGAATTTCTTTTACCGAGTTTTCTTATCAACTTATTCAGGGTTACGATTTTCAGCATCTTTGTCTGAAACACAATACCATTCTGCAAATGGGTGGTGCCGATCAGTGGGGCAATATTACTACCGGAACCGAACTCATCAGAAAAGCTGGTGGAAAAGGCTATGGATTGACTTGTCCCTTGCTCACCCGTTCCGATGGAAAAAAATTCGGAAAATCGGAAGAGGGCAATATCTGGCTCGAGGGCACAATGACTTCGCCTTATAAGTTTTACCAGTTTTGGCTCAATATCAGTGATGCCGATTTGCTGAAGATGTTCCGTATTTTCTCCCTGCGTAGTAGAAATGAAATTGAATCACTGGAAAAAGAGCATGAGGGCAATCCCAATCAGCTCAAGCGTTTGTTAGCTGCTGAACTGACAGAGCGTATTCATGGTGCCGAGGCTCTGCAAGGCGTTCAAAAGGCAACAGAAATTGCTTTCAATCCCAAACTGGAGCTTAGTTTTCTGCAAAGCCTTTCACAAAATGAATGGGACATCATCAGCGAAGAGCTCGATAAAGTCAGCGTTCCAAAATCTTTGCTTGATGAAGGTGTTAATATTGCCGATCTTCTGGCAGGAAAACACAGCAGCCTTGCCTCAAAAACCGATGTACGCCGTGCTGTGAAAGGTGCTGCAATTGCCATTAATACGGTTAAAATCGAGGACGAAAATTATATCGTAAAAAGCGAGCTGTTATTGCATGGCAAATACATGTTTTTGCAAAATGGCAAGAAAAATAAGTTTGTTTTGGTAGTGGAGTAAGGCAGAAGTTGGAAGGTAGAAATCAGAATTTAGAAATCAGTCTCGTCTTTCGGACGAGAAGAAGTCGGAAATCAGAAGTTAGAATCCCGATAGATAAAAATATACATTGCGCAAAGTATCCCTAACTTGAAGACATAGTTCGATTTAAAACTTTCTTGCGGTTAATCTTTGTGGAGGTCTGTGTATAACTTTGTGAGCTTTGTGGTAAAATTACAAAATGCAGCGGCATTAAAATACCGCGCTCCTTTGCGCTTGTTTTTTCTCAAAGGCCCCCCCGATAGCTATCGAGGGCTTTCGAGGGCCATTTGGAATCTCGTCAGCATGGCGAGACGAATTTAAAAAATTTTCAAATTTTCAATCCGATAGCTATCGGATCAACTAATTTTCAAATTAAGAAAATTCTTTTCTCTTTTCTCTTTTCTCTTTCCTCTTCAATTCTACTACTCCATCTCCGCCTTATTAGCCATCTCAACCAGCAGTTCAATATTATCAAGTGATTTTTTGTACTCTGGACTATAGTTTGGCATGGATTCGAGCGTATGGAGCTGAAGCTCAAAAAAATCCAGAATTTTATCGAAACGATCTTTGCTATCGAGCGTAGTTTCGAACACTGTTTCAAAGTAGTTGAAAAAATCATCCTCATCCACCAAAACAATCTTACCGGCTTTTATCTCATTTTGCAACCTCAACTCATTGATTCCCTCTAATCTAAGAGAATGCACATGTTTTGTTACAGTGATCATCGTAAATGCAAATCTGGTTCGGGTATCTTTATTTGAGACTCTTTTCCAAAAGGTAATCTGTTCACGACTGCTATCCAGTTTGTAATTTCTGGGAAGTAAAATTTTTTGCAGATAGTCGTTATTTATTGCGTCGGCCATGTTTTGATATTATTCGTGATGATAGGGAAGTCCCCTTTGAATGCTTAATGCCCTGTAGAGCTGTTCCACAACAAAAAGTCGGACCATTTGATGCGAAAAAGTAAGTTTAGAGAGCGACCATTGCGCATTTGCCCGCTGGTAAACAGCATCAGAAAATCCATAGGCACCCCCAATCAGAAAAATGATTTTTTTGTGTGACAACTGAAACTGATTTTCAAGATATTCTGAAAACTGAAGCGAACTGTATTGCTTACCGCGCTCATCCAAAAGCACCAGATAATCGCCCTGCTCAATCTTTTTTAACTGCTGTTCACCCTCTTTTGTTTTCAACTGATCTTCGGATAAGGACTTTGCATTTTTGATATCCTGAAGTGTATGTAAATCAAAAGGTATAAAGTGTTTCAGCCTTTTCTCGTAAATTTCTAATCCGCTTTTGATATAGTCAAACGCAGTAGCACCCTGCATCCAAAATTCAATTTTCATGATAATGTTGAGTTTGGTACAAATATAGGAATAAAAACTCAAATGTTTGATTGTTTTTAAGTCATTATAGTAATACGCTTATTTTGCTTTTTTCTAAATTTCGATATAAAATTTTGAAAAATATCTTGCATAATGTAAATTTATAAATAACTTTACGTTGTCTAATGCTAAATATTTTTCTGTTACTAATCTGAATCTAGATGAAAAACAACTTAACCAAACTAATTTTGCTGTTTTTATCGGTGTTTTTGACCGAGAAAGCTGCTGCTCAGTGTACCACTACCAATGCAACTTCCTGTGCTTGTAAAGACGGTACAACCAATTGCTTATTACTGCCTGATATTCAGGCCTCATGGCTTGGTATTAGTCAGAATGGCTTTACCGAGTATCCACAGACTGGAGCCGGGACGAATTATAATGGACAGGGTCCGGATGATGGACGTCTGCGTGTAACAGGTGCTACTCCCAATAATGGCTTTGGTCCATTGACTGTTCGTGGTTTGGACGTTGGAGGAAAGAGAACCTTCCTTTGCGGTACAGATACATTTTTTAATGTAAATTCAACTGGAGCTTTTACTTGTCCAAATGGTAATCCAAATCCAAGACAGCTTATTATTCAAAGAGTTTATCAGAAAAGCGGAAATGGTATGTCTTATGTTGACCGTTATGCGGGCAGTCAGACTTACCACCCTTCGCATGGACATAACCACGTGGATGACTGGGCAATTATGACTTTGAGAGTTCAAACCTCAGATCCTAATCCACTCAACTGGCCTATTATTGGACAAGGTTCAAAAATTGGATTTTGTTTAATGGATTACGGACAATGTGGTACTGGAACAGGTTCTACCTATTACGGATTCTGTCGCGACACCAATATAGTTTTTCAACAAGGTGATGTCATGTTGAACAATGATTATCCAAATTGGGGATTAGGTGGCGGTTCTTATGGCTGTTCTGTTGTTGAACAGGGTATTTCCTCTGGATGGTTAGATGTTTATGGAAAACACCTCGATGGTATGTGGATCAATGTTCCTGCCAATACTTGTAATGGTAATTATTGGATTGTGCTTGAAGTTGACAAAGCAAATAACTTCCTCGAAGAAATTGAAGATAACAACTGGACAGCAGTACCTGTTACACTTACCCGTCAGCTACCTGCTGGCACGCCACAAGTACCTGTTATTACAGCTGTAGGATCTCGTAATTTCTGTACAGGTGGTGCTGCAACACTTTCGGCCAGCGGTGGAACAGCTTATCTTTGGTCAAATGGTGCTACTACTCAGACAATCACCACATCTACTGCCGGTGCTTACTCGGTAACAGTTACAAACTATTGTGGTACCAATGCTTCTGCACCATTCGAAGTTTTTGAGGCAACTCCGCCAACTCCATCTGTTACGGGCGATTTAACTGTTTGTGCTTCAAATTCAGCTACACTAGTTGCTGGCAGCGGTCCTAATCTTATCAACAACTGGTACGATGCCAATGGCTCATTTGTTGCTAATGGTGATACCTTTGTAACTGATCCTTTGATTGCCAATACAACATTTAATCTTGTCAGTACTCAATATTTCATGGACACTGTAAAAGCAATGCCTCACACCAATGGTATTGGCGGTGGTGGTTATGTAAGCTCTGCACAGTATGAAATTTTCGATGCCTATACTAGCTTTACACTTCGCTCTGTATTGGTTTACGCACAATCTGCAGGTAATATTGTAATCGCCCTTCAGGATTCAACTGGCGCCGATTTACAAACAACTACTGTAACTGTACCAGCAGGTGCAAGCAGAGTTCAACTCAATTTCAACGTACCTATTGCTAGTAAATTAAGACTTGCTGCAAAATCGATGACAGTAACTGGTTTGTACAGAAATAACAATAGCGCCATGTATCCATACGCAATTGATAATTTACTTTCAATTATCGGTGCATCGGCTGGAGCTTCATTCTACTATTATTTCTACGATTGGGAAGTACTTAATCCAAATGGCTCTTGCACAAGTCCTCAGACTCCTGTAAATGTTACAGTATCTGCTTGTTCAGGTCTTCAATTGGAAGATATTCAATTCCTGCATGAAATGAAAGTTATGCCAAATCCAAATAATGGTGCATTTACCTTAGATTTCAATGCCAATGAAAGTTCTGAAGTGTCATTCCAGATCACTAATCTTATGGGACAAACAGTTTACAGCAGAAATCTTGGTAATGTAAGTGGTAAAATCACAGAAAACATCAGTTTGCCTGAATTACCGGCTGCTGTGTATACTATGAATGTCATTTACAAAGGTAAACCTTACGTGAAAAAATTTGTAAAGAATTAATGTGTTTAATAGAGAGACCCTTGAACCGGATGCCTTATGGTGTCCGGTTTTTTTTATGTCAAAACTTTTTGTAATATTGCCAACAATATAAAGGTTGAACAGTTATATAGTTTTAGAAAATATTAAATTAAAAATCATGGAATACAGAAGACTTGGTAAATCGGGACTACAGGTGAGCACACTCTCTTTCGGTTCTTGGCTCACATTCGGCAAGCAAATTGGCGACGATGTAGCCGAAAATCTAATGAAAATCGCTTATGATAATGGCGTTAATTTTTTCGATAATGCCGAGATTTACGCAACAGGTAAATCAGAAATTGTAATGGGTAATATCCTTAAAAAACTAGGATGGCGCCGTAGTTCATTCCTGGTGTCGAGCAAGGTGTTTTTTGGTTATGGAAATAAATTGCCCAATGAAACGGGACTAAGCCGTAAACATGTTATTGAAGGTTGTCACGATGCTATGAAAAGATTGCAGGTTGATTATCTCGATTTGTATTTCTGTCATCGCCCCGATAAAAATACACCGATTGAGGAGACTGTACTTGCCATGAATACGCTGATTCAGCAGGGTAAAATTCTCTATTGGGGAACCTCCGAATGGTCGGCACAGGAAATTATGGAGGCGCACATGGTAGCGAAGGACTACAAACTGATTGGTCCTACTATGGAACAGCCACAATATAATATGTTTCACCGCGATAAATTTGAAGTGGAATACGATCAGATTTATAAAACAGTTGGATTGGGCACAACAATCTGGTCACCACTCGCATCAGGTGTTCTAACCGATAAATATCTACACGGACTGCCATCTGAGAGTACCCGTCTTACTATGGAAGGACTTGAGTGGTTGAAAGAACGCAATTTGAATGAGCACAGAATTAAGGTTGTATCAGAATTGAAAAATCTGGCCGATGAAATGGGAACCTCGGTAGCTAAACTGGCAATCGCCTGGTGTGCTAAAAATCCGAATGTAAGTACTGTTATTTTAGGTGCTTCAAAAGAACAGCATTTGAAAGAAACGTTGACCTCGCTCGATTTGGTTTCGAAATTAGACGATTCAGTGATGGGACGCATCGAAGGCATTTTGGGCAACAAGCCTAGGAGACCAGATTTTTAAGGTAAACTGCGAAGGCTTAATTATTGTAATTTAATGTTTTGGAGCTTTAAGAGGGTTTAGGCCTTCTTAAAGCTTTTGAACTGTAAATATGTTCTACTTGCTTAATTTTTATCCTTTAGTTTGCTGTCAAAACAAATAATTAACTTGCATCTTGTACACAATATCCCTATCTTCGTATTGATTTACATAATAATAGTATGAATTTTTCAGAAAAATATATCAATCCCCTAACCGATTTTGGTTTTAAAAAGCTTTTTGGCGAAGAAGTCAATAAAGAGCTGTTAATTGACTTCTTGAATGAATTATTACCGGAAAGGCACAAGATAAAGGAACTTAC
>CAMDAB010000096.1 GCA_945888475.1 Saprospira grandis DSM 2844
CTGCGGCAGATCCCAGTGATAGAGCGTTATCCAAGGCTCTATGCCCTGTTTCAGACAACTGTCGATGACTCGGTGATAAAAATCGAGCCCTTTTTGATTTACCTTTCCGTAACCATCTGGTAAAATTCGGGTCCAGGCAGTCGAAAATCGGAAAACCTTAAAATTCATTTCTTTGATGAGCGCAATGTCCGAATCGTATCGATTGTAAAAATCGCAGGAAACATTGCCATTGTCGCCGTTTTTGATTTTATGTTTCTTATGCTGTGTGAAATGATCCCAAACTGAAGGGCTTTTGCCATCGGCATCCCATGCCCCTTCGATCTGATAGGCAGCTGCTGCTACACCCCATTTAAAATCGGGTCCGAAATCGGCTTTTGAAAATCCGGGATTAGTCAGCAGCATTGCCGATAAATCATTAGGAATAGGCAAGAGCGCACCAGCACCTAATATGGAGCTGAGTCTGACAAAATCGCGTCGGTTCATGGAAAGTTGCTTTGTGAAAATTCAAAAATGGTACAATTGCTTAGCAAAATAAGCATTTGCCGCTTTTTTTACAACTTGCATCAATTTTTTTAAAAAAAATCAGGCATTCAGCCTCGAGGAGGGAATGTTTGGATAAAGCTTGGGAGCAGCTTCGTTCATATCCTGAATAATAAAAAAGCCATCATTGCCCTGTTTTTGGTAAAGGGGCATTAGAATCAGTCCCTTGCATTTTGCATAAATGTTTCCGTTTCGGTCTGTTGCCAGCAATTCACCTTCTTCAATAGGGTCGAAATTGCGGTAAATTTTATCGCTGCGCATGGCAAAATCATCTCCGGCTTGAATCCTGTGGCTATAAATTAGACGGGCTTCTTTTGGTAAGCTGGCAGCATCTCCGGCAAGTAGCTTTTCATGCTTGGTTTCGATGTCTTCGGGATAAAATCCGCCGATAGCCAAAAAGCATTGGATGATAGCAGAAACCGCATGATTGATAGAATCGGGACTATTGTGCTGACCCGACTCGAAACAGAGCGAGGTGAGGTCTAAGTTTGGATAATTTTGTTTGCTGAAATGATGCAGGGCTGTGCCTAAAATATCATCTAAAAATCCGTGTAAAACAGGTGCATGAATGTGCTGCGCTAGTTCACCCGATTTTTCATCTTTCGATGGAATGACAAAAATGCCACCCTGTGCAGTAGTTGTATGCAGGTCGAGAATGACTATTTTTTCTGATTGGTAATTACTGCTTAGGACTTCGAACTGTTCAATCAATTCATAAAGTTCCAACTCCTCAGCCTCCAACGTCGACTTGTTTGTATTTCGTATTCTTTGAACATTTTCCGGACGCCAGATTCTGTTCAAATCAGTTTTTTGAAAACGAACAGCTTTATTGGCTGCGGCCAGATTACCGACCATGCCGACAATTTTCCCTCTAAAATCAAAATGAGCTTTGAGCTGATATTCTGCATCAATTCTTCTGAATACCTCCTCTACGGCCAGGTAACCTGCCGGTTCATTGCCGTGTACGCAGGTGAGCACAATGAGCAGAGGGCCATGTACAGCGCCGCTACGTTCGCCAATGATACGCTTTTTGTCGGTCATTCAGGATTGATTAAGTGAACTAATTGTGATTATTTGCCTTGATAATAGGTCGCATTTTTTAAAACATACATCAACCTAAGAGGGTCGGTTCTGTTCAGCGTTAGTTTGCCTTCCAGGGTGATTGGTTTATCAAGCCTGTAAATAATAGGAGAGGAGGATTCTAATTCGATGACTGATTCGGGACCTGCACCACCGCAAAAAAAGCAGGAAGAATAAGGAAAGGCCGATAAGGTCATTTTGCCTCGGCTCAGTTCTGCCGGAATAATATAACCTTTCAGGAAAATGCTTTTGCCCTCATATTGCTCGATGCTTTTGCTAAAAACGGGTGTGTAAATTACTTCACCACTTTCGGCATCGAGGTTCGATTTGTATTTTACCTTGCTCAGGATTTTCCAGTAGTACATATCATCTGTCTCCGGTGTTTGCCCAAAAGCAAATGATGAAACAAAAAAACAGAGCGATATAAGCGATAGAATACTTTTCATAATATTTCTAAAAATTTAACAGTTGGCAAAAATAAGTAATTTCTTTCACTTATTGCCTTTTAAAATAATGCCAAAACTATAAATGTGAACAAAAAAATAGCTTCAATTGATTAAAGAGGCTTTGAACTTATATCTTACCAATGTTCAAATCAAGATTATTAAAAAATAAATTTGCGAATTAGATAAGAACTTGTATCTTTGCAGAGCAAAAAAGTTTTTTTGATACGCGCTTGTCGCGATTGGTCTCGTAGCTCAGCTGGATAGAGCATCTGCCTTCTAAGCAGACGGTCACAGGTTCGAATCCTGTCGGGGCCACAAAAAACAAAAAAAGTCCGATTATATCGGACTTTTTTTGTTTTTATAAGCTTGTAAAATCACAGGCTTTATTTTCTTTTATACACAATCATATTGTCATTGTCGCTGCCAGAATGGTAGCCAAGCGTAAAGTTTAGTGGTTTTACTGTATTTTTGCGGTAAGCATCATAAAGGTCTTTTTGTATGCGAACCTCGAATAGTGGAATTGGTTTATTATATTTACCATAATAAGTTAGAGTCCACTTGTCTTCGGTGAAATATCTGAATGGTATTCCGGTATCATCTTGGAAAACGGCAGGAGATTTGGTTAGGATTAAATCACGAACCTGTGAGAAATATGGAACGTGCATCAGATAACTGGCCGATTTTGTAAAAGTACGGTTCGATGCAACTGATTCAACTTGCTTTTTCAGCGCAGGGCGCATTCTTAGACCCTCATCCGAAAGATCGCAAGAGTGGTAAAAAAGGCTTTTTAATTTTTTAGTTTTGGAATCGAGGAAATCAACTCTTACAGAAGAAAAATCTCCTTTTTCGGATACTTTTACGGTTCCATCTTCTTTAATTTCCAAAGGTTCTACTTTTACAATTTTGTTGCCACCGCGAACCAAAAAAACGAGCATGGTAGGTAGTGCTCCGTTGGCTTGCATGTCAACTTTCATGTGGTTGGTATGAAAAAAACCGCCTGCAATAAAATCATCAATGGTTTGAGCTACATTATTATAATAGCTTTCCCATTTTACATCATCGCTTTTTAGGAAATTAAGTTTACCTGCCGGTTCTTTAGCATAAAGGTGGTAATTCTTTGCAGATGGAAAAAATTGATAAGAGTAATAAATATCCGGACCTGAGAAAGGATAAAAGAGGTCTCCGTCCATTTTGTTAAGATCAGCCAGTTCTGTTTCTGCCCAGCTGCGTATGGCTTTGAAACGTCTTGCATCGGCTGCTGCCCAACCTGCATCTGCTGATTTTTTGTATGCTTTCCAACTGGCACTTTGGGTTACTGCATAAAATGCCGAGCCTGTATCGATATCCATACCGGCAAGAATTCTGGCTACATCATCGTATTTACGGTCAATTTCAATTTTTGGTTCTTCCCCAATACTCGAATCTTTTTTAGTTGTGTCGGCTGGATCCTTTTTATCTGTACTGGAACTGGTATTGCAAGCTTGACCGCTGAAAATAATGCAGGTCAGTGCAAGGAAAAATGCAAAACGGAATAAGTTTTTCATGTTTTAAATAAGGATTTATCTTTTTTGATAATTGAGAAGTATGAGATTTAAATTTTAGCAGAATTTTTACTGTTGTTGAAAATATAATAAACAATCAACCCCGAAAGCACAGTCCCCAAACCCGCAAGCGACTCAATGGGGTGGTCAATCATTGTAAACGTTAGCATCCAGATTTCGAGTAGAATAAAGATGATGGCAGGAATCGGAAATAGCGGTGTCTTGTATAAACCAGCAGCAATCGGTTCTTTTTTTACCCATCTTACAACCAGAATACCTGCTACTGTAAGTGTGGTAAACAGCGCAAGCGAAAAGCCAACATATCGAATCACAACATCAAAGGCTGCATAATATGCTAGTGTGAGAGAAATAGCAACCTGAAGCAGAATCGCTACAATAGGCGCTCCGCTTTTATTTCGGAAGGACAAAAATTTCAAAGCCGGCATGTCCTGTCCAATTTTGTCTGTAACACGAGGTCCTGCTATCGTCATTCCAAGCACTGATGATAAAAGCGCGATGCATATAAGACCTGAAATGATTTTACTGCCCAAAATGCCAAAAATTGCCTCAGCAGCTGTTGCTGCTACAATTGGACCAACAGGATTTCCTTTATCGTCAAATTTTTGAGCAAGTTCCTCCATAGGAACGGCAAAGAGAAAAACAAAATTTAACAAAATGTACAATATAGTAACCAAAATAACTGAAATTATAAGGGACCTTGGAACGGTATGGTTTGGGTTTTTTACCTCACCTGCAACATAGGTAACGGCATTCCAGCCCGAATAAGCAAAGGAGACATAAATCAATGACACGGCAAATGAATTACTTGCTATTGCTTTCCAATCGGCAGCTCCCATCGTAAAACTGAAATGATCAATATTTTTGGTCATAGTTATACCGCAGAAAATTAAAACAATGATCAACAGTAAGTTTAAATAAGTGGTGCCTTTTTGAATAATCTCGCTGAGCGAAATGCCAGCAAAATTAATTAAAGCAGCAGATAATATCACAATAAAAGCAGTGATTGTAGTATTTATTTCCGGAAAAATGTAACCGAAATAGGTGCCAAAAGCCATAGCTGCAGCAGCTATAGGCGCTGCAAATCCAATGGTAGTGGATGTCCATCCAGAAAGGAATCCCAAAGCGGGATGATAAATACGACTCAGATAGTTATATTCCCCTCCCGAACCAGGATAACGAACTGCAAGTTCTGCATAGACCAATGCTCCGCAAAGTGCAGCCAAGCCACCTGTTGCCCAAAGGACGATAATGGCAAAAACAGATTTGATGCCTAAAACCTGATAACCCAATGATGTAAACACTCCTGTGCCAATCATACAGGCAGCAATTACTGCCACGGCACCGGTTAGGCTGATTGTTGATTTATTGTTTTCCACTGTATATTTTGTCTTTAAAAAACAATAAGCAGTTCAGAGAACTGCTTATCGCGCAAAGATATGATATATTTTTTAACTTTTGTAAAGATGCATAATTATTTGCGTCTGTATCTGCTTCTTGTAGAGAAATCAATTTTGGCGTCGACAGACTTTGCCAAATCCTGAAACTCCTGGTAAGTCATGTCAGCTATAAATGGTACAGGGTCGATGCGTTGGTCGTTTTTGAAAACTTCATAATGTACATGTGGAGCCGTTGAATATCCCGTGCTGCCAACATAACCAATAATCTGTCCACGTTTTACTTTCTGACCGGGAGTGGATGCGATTTCAACCATATGTCCATATAAGGTCTGATATCCATAACCATGATCAATCACAACATTTAGTCCGTAACCGCTGCTTTTGTATTCAGTGCGGGCAACAACACCATCACCTGTAGCGAAAATCGGAGTACCCTGTGGCGCTGTCATATCAATGCCCTGGTGCATTTGGGAAGAGGCACCTGTAACCGGATCTCGTCTAAAACCAAATCCTGACAACATGTGAATGGGTCTGTCGAGGTAGGGTATAGGTCTGATAGCAGGAATAGAGCGTAATTTCTTATCCTCTTTTTGAGCTTTGCTGAGAAGCTCATCCTGGGATACTGTAATTACATTTAGCTGATGTTGAATGGTTTGAACCTTTTCGGCCAACTCCAATAGTTTTTTAGCATCGCTTAACTGTACTAGTTCTGGGTTTTTTATACTACCACCAACGCCACCTTTCCAACTACTTTCGTCAATCTGCCCCAATGCGAGCATTGAACGATAAAGGCTGTTGTCGCGATCGCGCATTCCACAAAGTTCGAGAGATAAAACATCGAGTTCTTTATTGCTTTGAACGATCTTGGTTTTTAGCTGATTTCTTTCGGCAAGATAGGCCTTTACATCATTTGGTGTGACATAGTTCCAAACCCCCCATGAGTAAAGCAGAACAGCTGCAGCAGCAGCGCCGTACTTAAGTATTTTTTTTACAGTAGGGGCCTTTACAGACTCATACTTGAGCGTTTCAGCGTTGAAACGGTACATTACCTTTTTTTTCATCGCAATAGTTGTTTTTGGCTTTTCTAACAGGATTTTGTATTGTCTTCTTCAGTAATTATTTTTTTTGTCAGGTAGAAGAAAACCACTCAAATCTTAATTGTGTATAAATACTTCAAACGCAAATATAGGCAGCTTTTTTTTAAAAAAACAAGTTTTCTTGTTTTCTTTTAGTCCTTTTAAAAAGTTAAAAGTATTAATAGAATGTTAAAATCATTACTATTCTTAGTATTAATTTTATGTCTACCACGCTTAGCAAAATTTAATTTCAAAAATACTGATAATTCTCATTGAAATATTTTTTATTTTTTTTCTTGTATTTTTTAAAAGTGCTTTGTAAAGTTTATGCGCTTCCTTTTTGAAAATAATATCCATTTTAACTATCTTCGCCAAATAAACGGGATATGAAAACGATTATTGTAAACATAGGAGATGAAATACTAATAGGCCAGATTGTTAATACCAATGCTGCCTGGATGGCTACTGAGTTGAATATTTATGGAATTGATGTAATAAAAATGATGACGGTTTCCGATGAAAAAAACGCTATCATCGATACCGTAAAATCGGCCATGAATGAATCTGACCTTGTTTTGATTACTGGGGGACTCGGTCCAACAAAGGATGATATC
The DNA here is from genome assembly GCA_945888475.1 of Saprospira grandis DSM 2844. Taxonomy (GTDB): domain Bacteria; phylum Bacteroidota; class Bacteroidia; order Chitinophagales; family Saprospiraceae; genus Saprospira; species Saprospira grandis_C. The sequence goes on from CAMDAB010000096.1 coordinate 6,716, forward strand.
ACAAAAAAAACACTCAGCGATTTATTCAACGATGAATTAGCCTTTCATCAAGAAAGTTTCGACAATATTGCAAGGCTACTCGAGCAGTTTGGCCGTGTGCCCGATGATAGATACCGCACACAAGCTTTAATGCCCAAAAATGCTAAAATCCTAATAAACAAGATAGGCACAGCACCTGCTATGTGGTTTGAAAAAGACAATAAAATTGTGGTTTCGATGCCGGGTGTGCCCAAAGAAATGATGTATCTGATGTCGAAAGAAGTGCTTCCTTTGCTACAAGACCGTAATATCATTCAGGAAATTGTTCACATTACATATATAAGTTACGGAAAAGGCGAGACTGATCTTTCTGACATGCTTGAGGATTTTGAAGCAGCACTTCCATCAAGTATAAAACTTGCCTATCTGCCAAATACATCAAATGGTTATGTCAGACTAAGACTTAGCGGGCGTGGATCCGATCGCATTTCTCTCGAAAATGTGCTGAACGCTCAAGCCGAAGCATTAAATAAAACACTAGGCAACTTGATTTTTGGGAAAGATAACGATAGCCTTGAAGCCTTAGTATCGAAATTGCTGCTTGAAAAAAGTTACAGTCTTTCAATTGCCGAAAGTTGCACAGGAGGTAAGATTTCACACAAAATAACCTCAGTGCCGGGTTGTAGTAAATATTTTATGGGTTCTGTAGTTGCTTACAGCAATGATATGAAAATTAATCTATTGGGTGTTAACCCCGCTACCATTCAGAACTTTGGTGCGGTGAGCGAAGAAACGGTCATCGAAATGGCAAAAGGAGCAAAAGAAACCTTCAAAACAGATTATGTAATTGCCAGTTCCGGTATTGCTGGCCCCGAGGGTGGTACCGAAGCTAAACCGGTAGGTACCATTTGGATTGCCATCGCACATCCGTCCGGCATTTTTGCTAAAAAACTCAAATTGGGCAACAATCGCGACAGAAATATTGAAATGACTTCAAATATTGCATTAAATACTTTACGCCTATTATTATTAAACCAATTAAATGAAGATTTAAAACCAACTTATTAAGATGAAGAAAATTTTAACAATGCTGTCTTTTTTGACAGTGATGAGCCTACAAGCTCAAACCTCCTACACGCTCGATTCTACGGTGCTTACATCTCGTATCGTAATTGATGGCATCGATATTCCATGGGAAATCATCTGGGGCCCCGATGATCAGATTTGGATGACTGAACGATATGGCAGGGTAAGTCGTGTTAATCCTTTAACAGGCCAACAAACTGTAATTTTAGACCTCAGCGCTTCTGTTTACGATCAGTCGGAAGCTGGGCTATTGGGTATGATACTACATCCCGATTTCAGCAACCAGCCATTTGTTTATCTGGTTTATACTTATCAGACTGGGGGAAATGTACGCGAGCGATTAGTTCGTTACAATTATAACGGTACTGCGTTGGTCAGCCCTCAAACGCTGATTGACAATATTATTGGGAATACTACACACAATGGTGCACGTCTGCTGATTTTACCTGATAATACCTTGCTCATGACAACAGGTGACGCACAGAATACTTCTTCACCTCAAAATGTCAATTCTTTATCAGGAAAAGTTTTAAGATTAAATCTTGATGGTACTATACCTGCCGATAATCCGAACCCTGCGAGTTATGTTTACAGCTGGGGGCACCGCAATGCTCAGGGTTTTTGCCTTGCTCCAAATGGCTTGGTTTATGCATCTGAACATGGACCAACGACCGATGATGAGTTACATATCATCAAGAAAGCACATAATTATGGTTGGCCAACTGTAGCTGGTTTTTGTAATACAACTACAGAAATCAATTTCTGTAACGATTCTAGCGTTGTAGAACCACTTGTTGCTTGGACTCCGACGATTGCACCTTCAGACATGGTTTGGTACACACATCCTTCCATTCCTGAATTTCAGGACAAACTTATTATGACTGTATTGAAGGATAAGCGAGTTATCAGCTTTGGCTTTAATGCAGCAGGCGACTCTGTTATTAGTCAAAATCACTATTTGATCAATCAACTTACCCGCCTGCGCGATATTTGTGTGTCACCTGATGGGAAAATTTATCTGGCTACCAATGGAAACAGTTGGAGCAATACAGCACCCTTCACCCACAGAATCGTTGAATTATACAATGCCGCTTATACAGTTCCAAGTTCAGTAGCAAACATTGAACAAAATATTGTGAAAGTTTGGCCAAATCCAATTACGAAAGGACAAGCGCTTCAAATTGATGCTCAAGGAGCTGATTCTGGCTTATTAAGAATTTTCGACCTTAGTGGCAGAGAAATATTGAATCGTGAATTCAGCGCAAACAGCATTGAAACTGATTTGAATGCCGGAGTTTATTTTTACAATATTCAGCTGAGTAATGGAAAAACTGCAAGTGGAAAATTAATTTGCAAATAAAAGCAATTGTTAATTCAGCATAAATACCAATAAAAAAAGCCCTCATAATCGAGGGCTTTTTTATTGGTATTATATTTTAAAACAGCTTTTAGAGTGCAGCTATTTTTTCTTCGAATAACTCTGATGAAGCATCGGTGAACGTGAAAGTAGCACGAATATGCTTTAAGGTTTTGAGTTTGTTCTCGTTGATGCCGTCAGCAAGTGCAGCACTGAAAAGACCTTCAACTTCATCTTTAGAGATTCTAGACTCGCCACGACCTGTGGTGTATTCTGTTGCAAGATCCATAAGCTGTTTGTCAAAATCTGCAGCGCTGCTAGCAGGAGTTTTGAACTTAGCGAATTTTTTATTGAATTTATCAATACGGCCTGCTGTATCTACGAAGGTCATCTTACCGGTAAAAAATGGGTGAGATGCACTCGAAATTTCTAGTTTGACCAATGGATAAGTGTTGCCATCTTCCCAAGTAACCATTTCTTTGCTGTTGGCAGTCGATTTTGAAAGAAAAGTGTAATCAGTAGAGATATCTTTGAAAACTACTGAGCGGTAGGATGAAGGATGAATTTCTTTTTTCATAACCTGTGTTATTATTGCTTAAAAATTTATCGGATTTTGTTGAATTATCAACCTTTCTAAAAAGGAACTGCAAATGTATAAATTATAAAATGATTAAACAAAGATTAAATCGTAAAATATGAAAATATTTTTCTTTTGAGCCTTGCTTAGTCGTTTAAAGACGTTTTTGGTTGATGACATTAAAAAGCTCATCCTTGTAATTTTTGCCAATTGGAATTTTTTTCTTGTTGACAGTGACCGAGTTAGTTTCGAGCAGTTCAATTAAATTCAAATTAACAATATAGGAACGATGAACCCTTATAAAATTGGACGAGGGTAACTTTTCTTCGAGCGATTTCATGGTCTGTAGGGTTACGATTCGCCCGTTGGGTGTATGTAACATAACATAATCTTTTAGTCCTTCGACATGAAAAATATCTTCGAAACGCAGTTTGATAAGTTTTTTATCGGCCTTTACAAAAATATAGTCAGGGGCTTCGGCTTCGCTGAGCGTTTTATCATTTTTGGCATAAATTTCTTTGAATTTTTGAACTGCCTTTGTAAATCGCTCCAATGAAAATGGTTTCAGTAAATAGTCGACCGCATTCAATTCGAAACCCTCCAGGGCATAGTTTGAAAAAGCGGTAGTGAAAATTACCTTGGGTGGATTTTTAAGACTTTTCAGAAAGTCAATTCCCGAAATTTGCGGCATTTGTATATCGAGAAACATAAGGTCTATATCTCCCTCACTCAATGCTTCAAAAGCCTCTACAGCATTGGCGCATTTTGCCTTGAGATTCAGTTCCGGAAAATGAGTGAGATAAGTCTCAAGCACTTCGAGCGCAAGTGGCTCGTCATCAACAATAATTACCTTCATATTTTTGATTTTTCCTGTAATTTAAGTTCCAAAGCGACGATGAAACTATTTTCAGCATCACTTATGTTGAGTTTATAATTTTGTCCAAAAATCAGTTCCAATCTTCTTTTAACATTGGTTAGACCAATTCCGCCTTTATAAAATCGCTCATCTTTAGCTTCTTTAGTTTTACTGTTTTCTATGTCAAACTGTAGTAACTTGTTTTTGACAGTTATTGATACTTTAACGAAGCCCTTGTCTAAACTGTTGCTCAAGCCATGTTTAAAGGCATTTTCGAGAAAAGGGATAAAAATAAGTGGAGCAATACAATATTGTTCGCCAGGGTCGTTTTCATAATCAAAACTAATTAAAGCCTTCTCGCCATATCTGATTTTTTCCAATTCCAGATAGTTTTTAATGGAGTCAATTTCCTTTTCCAGATCCACCGTTTTTTCATTGCTTTCATAGAGCATGTATCGCATCATATCTGAAAGGCGAAGTACAATTTCCGGTGCCTTATCCGATTTTTTTAGCGTGAGGGCATACAGAGAATTGAGCGTATTAAAAAGAAAATGAGGATTGATCTGAGATTTCAAAAAACTAAGTTCCGACTGCAGATTTTTATTTTCCAGTGCCCGCTTGGTGCGTTCCTGCAAAAGCCATTCCTTCGCAATTTTAAAAACACTGCTTGCTAAAGCCGCAAAAAACATAAAGAAATACTGTAAAAACTGATTTTGAAGCAGGTAAGCCCTTGCATCATCAAAACCCGAAAGATTCCAATAAAGGCAGATGAGTTCAAGTGGGGTAAATACAATACAGCTAATAATTAGCAAAGTGAAATAGGAGAGGATCCGCTTTTTTGATAGAAAATTCGGAATTAAAAAGTAAAGATTTGTATAAATAATTAAAGCAAGAAAAAAACTGTGAATCAATACATTGCCTATACTTATTTGAAAATTTCCACTGCTGCTGTAGTTAATACAAAACATGAGTGAAATGTAACAGCACCACAAAACTCCGTGATAAAAAGGTTTTGAAGATAAAAATGCGTATCTCGTTTTTGATGCTGATAAGGTATCCGACATGAATTATGTAAAATTATTTACAGCACTAAGATAATACTATTAAGCCTGCTCAAAAAAACTCATCGACAAAATAGCAAAAATTATTGCCAAATACTTTTTTTTATGGATATAATTCCTTTTTTTTGCTTTGATAAATTTTCTACCAAAAAACTAAAAACTAAAAAATTATGTCAAACTTCAAGGGAAGAGTAAACAAGGTTACATCTAAACAAACAGATCAAGACAAAACAGAAACTATTGTTGATGTATGCGATGATGTCAATAACGAAGTAAACTGTGTCAAAGTTGTTTATCCTTCTGATTTGGATCCTACAGAAAATCCTGTAGAATGCAACTGCACTGATTCACAAAACGGCATTAGAATATTTTCAAATGATTCGCTTTACCTAAATTCAACTGCCCCAGGTAAAACTGTTAAGCTGTCTGTAACAATGGTTGACGTATATGGCAATACTTTGGGAAAAACACCTGATGTGACAGTTACTATCGAAAGATATAATTCATAAATCTTACTTTCCAATTAATTATGGGCAATATCCTAATCCGGATATTGCTTTTTTTATATTTTTTGTTATGCCAAGAAAATCCATAAAGCCCTTATTATTATTTCTGTTTACTGTCTTGTTGTTATTCTCATTTCAGCAAGCAGGCCAACTATTATCTGTAGATGAACTCAGCAAGATAGCGAATGATTTTGCAGAAGCGGAACAAAACGACTCTGCTTCGGTTTACTACGAAAATGCCCGGAAATTGGCAAAGCAGAAAAAAGTTAAGTTATCGCTTCAGGAAGTTTTAAAAAAAGAATTGATTTTTTGGATATCTAGAGCTGATTTAGAATCCCACGAAAAAAGAAAAAAGATTAACTCCTTCTGGGAAGAATTCAATACAGATGCTAAATTCAGGCAATATTTTTACGATGCACAGTCGAGTCTCTTTTTATATGAGTCGAAATTAGATTCATTTGAGATCTATCGCGGAAAAACTGAATTGGAGATTATAAAAAACGAAGATTGGGTCTATGCAGTAAATTATTATACCTTTTTGGCGCAACAGTTTCTTTATTCCGATGACTATATTGCTGCTTTAAAATATTTAAAAAAAGCAGAAAGTTCATTGCTTAAAACCAAAAACCAGCGAGATGAGGAACTAATCGATTTCTATTTTGTAGGGAATGAAATTTACAATATTTTAGGCAACCATGAACAAGCACTTAAATATTCATTGATTTGTTCAGAAATTATAAAGCAAAAAAAAGCATTTAACTCAAATGAATATGCAATAGCATTAAATAATATTGCGGTGAATTATAATGAATTGGAAGATTATGAAAAAGGTTTAAAATTCTATGAAGAAGCCAAAAAATATAAATTAAAATCGGGTGAAAAAGAGGATTTGTCTGTCATATTTGAGAATATTGGTAAATGTCTTAAAAATCTTAATCGTTTCGATGAAGCATATGATGCCTGTAAAAAAGCATTGGAGTTATCTTTCAGTGCTGAAAGACCTGAGCTGGAACATCAAATCTCAGCCTATGAGGGTTTAGCAGATTTGTACATCAAAATAAATAAAAATGACAGTGCACTAATTTGTGCCGATAAACTTTTGGAATTGATTAAGAAGTCAAATTCAAGGCTGGAAAATACCTATATAGTACTTGGCAAGATTTACTCTGCTGCAAATGAATTTGTAAAAGCAAGATACTATTTTGAAAAAGCTGAAAACATTGTCTACGCTAAATTCGGAAAAAAGAATTTCAACACCGCAAGAGTATTATATGCTTTTGCTAGTTCATATCTAAAGGAGAAAAACTTAAATAAGGCATTTAATTACATACAAAAGGCGATAAATGCAAATAGTACAGAAGATTACGAGTCCTTAGATTTTAAATCAAATCCAGAGTTGAAATCCATTGTTAATCTTGATCTTATGATAAACCAGCTTCGTCTAAAATCTATCATTATGGATAGTATGAGGGTCAACAATGTAAATAACATAAAGGCGCTAGATATTTATAAAACATCTAATACTGTAATAAATATTCTACTTGAAATAAATCAAACAATAAATTATCAATCTAAGTCTTTCTGGTTGAATGAAAGAACACATACTCTCTTTCAACATGCCATATATTATGCATTGTTGGCAGCAGAAGAAGAAAAAGATGAAAAGTACAAAGAAGAAGCTTTTTTGATGGCGGAACGTAGTAAATCCATTCTCCTTTTTGAATCGCTGCAGGAAAAAAATGCGCTACGATTTGCCGGGATACCCGATAGCCTCATTGAAAAGGAAAGCGGACTGAGGAAATATGCAATATTTATTGAAAAGCAAAAGAGAGATGCAGTTAATGAAAAAAACCAAGAAAGAATAGCGGAATATGATCGGGAATTGCTTGAAATACAACAGGAAATTGACAAATTAACTGTTGTGCTGAGACAAAAATACCCCGCATATTATCAGTTAAAATA
>CAMDAB010000097.1 GCA_945888475.1 Saprospira grandis DSM 2844
GATCATCAGAAATCAGATGTCAGCTTTTGACAAACTTATTAGTAAACATTTAAAACACTTAAACGGGAAGAGAAACTATTTATTTGGGCTTTTTTTAACAGGTTATCAGTCTCGTCTTTCGGACGAGATCAGATATCAGCTTTTGACAACTAATTACTAAATTTTTAAAACACTAAAACAGAAAGGGAAAACTAATACTTTCATCAAAACGCTCTGTGCAACTCTGTGTATAACTTTGAGCACTCTGTGGTAAAAACGAATTATTTATTTGGGCTTTTTTTAACAGATCATCAGTCTCGTCTTTCGGACGAGATCAGATGTCAGCTTTTGACAACTTATTAGTAAACATTTAAAACACTTAAACGGGAAGAGAAACTATTTATTTGGGCTTTTTTTACAGATTATCAGTCTCGTCTTTCGGACGAGATCAGATATCAGCTTTTGACAACTTATTACTAAACTTTTAAAACATTAAAACGGCAGAAGAGAAACTATTTATTTGGGCTTTTTCAACAGATTATCAGTCTCGTCTTTCGGACGAGATCAGATATCAGCTTTTGACAAACTTTTTTCTTAACATTTAAAACACTGAAACGGCAGGAGAGAAACTATTTATTTGGGCTTATTTCTTTAGACACTAGACTTTTAGACTTGAGATGCTAGACTTTATAATAGACTTGAGACTTTTAGATGCTAGACAGCAGACAAATAATTACTAAACTTTTAAAACACTGAAACGGCAGAAGACGAATTATTTATTTGGGCTTTTTTTAACAATTAAAACCATTAAACGACAAAAAATTATTGAATCAAATTGAATTTAAATTTACGCTACAAATAAAAACTTGCGTATGCACAACAACTAAAAAGGTTTCAACTGTGATGGTTGAAACCTTTTATATTTATATAAATTTTGGAATTGCTTCAATCGGGTGATTATCAATAAGCTTTTGCAAAAAGTACTCTCTGACTGCTTTCTTTGCTTGTAAGGACACATTTGCCACTACCAGGCTCTGAACTTGGTGCTACGAATGGTATGCAGCGAGTGGTCGCTCCAGTCAATTCCTTGATTTTTAGTTCTGTTTCTGTAGTTCCATCCCAATAAGCATAAACGAAGCCGCCCTTTTCGATAGCCGCTGTAAAATCTTCCCAATTGTCGGCCAACTGAATATTGTCATTCAATCTTTTTAGCGCACGCTGATAAAGATTTTCCTGAATTTCGGCCAGCAATTTTTCGATATAATCGCTGATGCCTTCTAATTCAACAGCATTTTTTACTTTAGTGTCGCGGCGTGCAATTTCAACCACCCCTTTTTCGAGGTCTTTGAGACCCACGCCCAAACGTACTGGCACTCCACGCATTTCGTACTCGGCAAATTTGAAACCAGGACGGGTTTTTTCATCATTGTCATATTTTACACTGATACCTTTGGCCTTGAGCCCCGACATAATCGCAGATACTGCCGCTTCTATTTTTTCCTGTCCTTCTTTAGCTGGAAAGGGTACAATCACAACCTGAATTGGAGCCAAACGCGGTGGCAATACCAGACCATCATCATCGGAGTGGGTCATTATAAGTGCCCCCATCAAACGGGTAGAAACGCCCCAGGATGTTGCCCAGACATATTCTTCCTGATTGCTCTTGTTGAGAAATTTCACATCGAAAGCTTTGGCAAAATTTTGACCTAAAAAGTGGGAGGTCCCCGCCTGAAGGGCTTTTCCATCTAGCATCAGCGCTTCTATTGTAAAGGTATTATCGGCACCAGCAAAACGTTCCTGCTCGGTTTTTTCACCCTGAATAACAGGCATAGCCATGATTTCGCGAGCAAAATCGGCATAGACATCAAGCATCAGTCTCGATTCTATCATTGCCTCCTCTTTGCTGGCATGCGCTGTATGACCCTCCTGCCATAAGAATTCGGTGGTACGCAAAAAGAAACGTGTGCGCATCTCCCAACGTACGACATTAGCCCATTGATTGATGAGTAGTGGCAGATCTCTGTATGAGGTAATCCAGTCGCGGTAAGTGTCCCAAATAATCGTTTCTGAAGTAGGACGCACTATGAGCTCTTCCTCGAGCTTAGAATCAGGATCAACAATTACACCATTTCCATTGGGATCATTCATCAGCCTGTGATGGGTTACCACAGCGCATTCCTTGGCAAAGCCCTCTACATGTGCGGCCTCTTTGCTCAAAAAACTTTTCGGGATGAACAGCGGGAAATAAGCATTTTGATGTCCGGTTTCCTTGAAGCGGCGATCAAGATCATCGCGCATTTTCTCCCAAATTGCATATCCATATGGTTTGATTACCATACAGCCACGCACTTTTGAATTAGAGGCCAAATCGGCCTTTTTAACAATATCCAGGTACCATTGAGCGTAATCTTCCTGTTGTGAGGTAATTTCCTTTGCCATACTATGTTGTTGGTTATTTGGTTTTAAAATGTGATGATTTAGTTAAAACAGGCTGCTTTGACAAATATCATGTAAAGATTAAACTGTTTATTATGATAAATTTATTATTTTTGATGAGCTTTTGAATCAAACATTTGAAACCTTCACATGCGTTTGTTGGTTTTGATAATAAGTGTTTGAATTTGCAAAAATAAGCTAAAGCTTTTATTAATAGCTGATGATAGTATAAAAATAAAAAATAATATGAAAAAGCATTATTCCATTTTAATGACAATTCTTTGCGCGGTATTCTCCGTCATGAACTTGTATGCACAAGGTACCGATGACCTCTATTTCGATGGAGTTGAAACAAGCAGAAAGAAAGAAATTGTAGTTGAATCGCCAGAAATCAATGACGAAATCAGCGAAGAAGAAGATTATGTCGATGAAAATTATGAGTATGAGTATTCCACAAGGATTCGTCGTTTCCATGAACCGGCAAGAGGATTCAGCTATTACAGCAATTACTACACTGATAATTATTGGTACGATCCTTTTATGCCTGGCATGAACATTTATGTGATTCAACCCTATTATACACAATACAGCTGGGGCTGGGGATATCCATACAGCAGTTGGGGTTACGGTATGGGCACATTTGGAGGATACAACAGCTTCAACAACTTTGGTTATAATCCTTGGGGTAATCCTTGGGGTAATAATCCCTATTGGGCTGGTTACAACAATGGCTACTGGAATGGGTTCAATAATGGCTGGTACAACAATGGTTGGCAGCAGCAAAATAATTGGAACAATTGGTTCGAAAGTGCTGCGCCCAATGCAGGTAATTTTGTAACAAACAGATATCCACGTGGCGCAGATGCAGGAATTCACCGCAGCAGAAACACCCCTGTACAGGGTTATGACAATCAACAGCGCCAAATCCAAAATACACCCGACAGGTTGAATCCGGATAAAACTGGCAGACAAAGGGAAATCAATGCCGATCCTAATATCCGACCCAATCTAAACGAACCACAGCCTAATGTAAGACCCGACCGTGTAAATCCGCAACCTAATGTAAGGCCTGACCGAGTAAATCCGCAACCTAATGTAAGACCTCAGACAAACCCGAATGTTAATCCACCGGTTAGGATTGAAAAACCCACAAAGGAACCCAATCCGATAAGAACATTGCCCGAACGAAGAGACAATAACGGTTTCAACAACAACAGCAACGGTGGGTTAAACGGATCGGGCCGTAGCATGCCAAGCCCCTCGGTCGCTCCATCACCTGCTATCAGAAGCAGTGGGGGCAGAAGATAATTGAGATTTTAAACCACTTTAGCCAAATTCTGCAATTATATTCCTATCTGTTTACTGTTATTTGGAAATTATGTTGAAAAAAATAAAAAGCTTATCACTGACGCTGCTCTTTGTAACAGCATTCAGTGCTGTTGAAGCACAGATTAGTTCCGACGCACTCTTGCTGAGCGAGCATGCACACTTTACAACTGCACGTAGCCTTGGAGTTGGCGGTGCAATGGGGGCATTGGGTGGCGATATGTCATCAATGTTCAACAACCCGGCTGGTATTGGTATCTATCGAAGTTCTGAGTTTCAAATTAGTCCAGGTTTGCAGTTTTCAGGTATCAGATCAACTTTTGTAAGCGATACATTATTACCGCTTGCTGTCAATAACCGCACTGGAATTTATTTTGGCAGTGTAGGCTTTGTTTACTCCGAAGAATTGACAGGCGACTGGAAAAATGTAAACTTTGGCATCAGTTACAGCCGTTTGGCTTCATTTAACAGGAGTTTCTCCTTTAGTGGTACATCTACCGGTTCGAGAATTGTAAATTTTACAGAGGAGGCTAACAATTCCAATGCGCTGCCTGAAAATCTCGATCCTTTTGAGGAGAATCTGGCCTGGAATGCCTACCTAATTGATAATCCAGGCGGGGGGACTTCCTACATCGGATCGGCAACCGATTCCAATTATATCAAAAAAAGTCAACTCTTTCGTCAAAGCGGCGGTATCAACGAATTGGGTATCTGTCTGGCTGGTAATTTCAAAAACAAGCTTTATATTGGCGGAACCTTAGGAGTCGCCTTTATGAAACAGCGCGAACTAAAAGAATACGAAGAGAATGAATTAAGTGGCAATATGGATTTCAAATCTATGCGATTCAGAGAAGATCGAAATATAAGCGGAGTTGGTGTTAATTTCAAATTTGGCCTGATATACCGTATCAGTAAACAGCTACGCATGGGATTGGCCATACACAGCCCTACCGCTTTCGGACTCAATGAAACTTACGATACCCAACTAAGCGGCGCTGTGATTTGGAACGATACATTGCGAACAACCACTGCCGAAAATCCGCAGGCCTCACCTACCGGGAAGTACGAACATAATTTTTACAGCCCCTGGCTTTTCAATTTCAATCTAGGAATTGTTTTGGGCGATAAAGATGCAAAAACTAAAGGTTTTATTAGCATTGAAGGAGAGTACCTCGATTACAGTTCAGCTTCTTTTTCATTAAAAGCTTCCGACTTAGGGGCTACTATTGCAGATCAGGATTATATCAACAATGTAAACAGTGCCATTTCGGAAACCTATCAAGGAGTGGCAAGAGCAAAAATCGGCGCCGAACTAGCGATGGACAAAATTCGCCTTAGGGCAGGTTATCGTCTGCAGACCAATCCCTATCAAAAATCAGTAAAAGGTGTGAACGATTTCCGAAACGATATCAGTCTTGGTTTCGGCATCAGAAATGACGATTTTTTTGTTGACCTAGCTTATAATTTTACTATTGCAGGCTTCGAATATTCGCCCTATTATGCAACCTCCGCAACCAATAATCCAAGAACAGTAAATGAACTCAATGCTGGTGTTTTTCTGCTAAGTTTTGGTGTCAGATTTTAAAAAAAGTTGCAAATGCTTTAAAATTAAACAAAAAAGAAAGAACATTTTTTATAATGTAAAATAAAGAGTGTATATTTGCATTCAATTGGAAAAAGGTCTGAAGAGGGAACAGTATTGTTCCCTCTTTTTATTGAATAGCTACAGACAACAATATGTCAAATATTAAAGAAAAAATTAACGCCATCCTAGAAGAAAAATTCAGCCAGGAAGCCTATTGTGAATTTTTTGTTGTTGAAATTATCCAATCGGACAATGGACAAATTCAGGTTTTTTTGGACCATGACAAGGGGCTGCAACTTGAACATTGTGTTGATATTAGCAGATTTTTGGAAAAATACATCGAAGAAAATAATCTTTTGCCCGAAAATTACACACTCGATGTTTCATCAGCCGGTATTGGTTCGCCACTAAAACAAATCAGGCAATACCGTAAAAATATTGGCAGACTATTGAGTGCAGAGTTGACCGACACACATGTGAATGCAAATGGTACACTTGTTGAAGTAACTGATGAATACATTGTTTTGGAACATAGCGAAAAAGTACGGGAAGAAGGAAAAAAGAAGAAAAAAGAAGTGATTGTTCGAGAAAATATTAGCTACGACAAAATCAAAAAAGCAGTTATCAAAATAGCATTTTAAACATAAAAAAAGGTAATTTTTATACAAAAAACGAGAAAATATTATGAGTATCAACTTAATGGATTCCTTCTCGGAATTTAATAATATTAAAAGTATCGACCGCCCAATGATGGTGCGTGTTTTAGAAGATGTTTTCAGAACGCTGATTCGTAAAAAATATGGTGCTGATGATAATTTCGACATCATTGTTAGTACCACTGAAGGCGATTTAGAAATTTGGAGAAAAAGGGAAATCGTACCCGATGGAGAAGTTGAAGACGAGCGCTATCAAATATCTGTAAGCAATTCAATGAATATTGACGAAGATTCTGAAGTTGGGGAAGAGTGCTACGAGAAAATCACGGTTGAATCTTTTGGCCGTCGTGCCATAATGGCTGCCCGCCAAACACTTATTTCAAAGATTCTAGAACTCGAAAAAGATAAAGTTTACCGCAATTATGTTGACCGCGTAGGCGAATTGGTTTTGGGCGAGGTTAGCCAGATATTGAAACGTGAAATAGTAGTTGTAGACGAAGTAAGTGGAGCTGAACTGATTCTTCCCAAAACAGAAATGATCCGTGGCGATTTCTTCAAAAAGGGTGATATGGTGCGTGCAATTATCAATAGAGTGGATATGAAAAACAATACACCTACAGTTATTTTATCACGCATCGACAACAAATTCCTCGAAAGATTGCTCGAACAAGAAGTGCCCGAAATAGAAGACGGACTCATAACAATACGAGGCATTGTACGAGCCCCCGGAGAGCGTGCTAAAGTTGCAGTAGAATCCTTCGATGAACGTATCGACCCTGTAGGGGCTTGCGTGGGCATGAAAGGCTCTCGTATCCACGGCATCGTTCGCGAGTTGCGCAATGAAAATATCGATATTATCAACTATACAAATAACGAAAGTCTTTTTATCCAACGCGCCCTCACCCCTGCAAAGATTAATTCGATCGATTTGGACACCAACAGACGCAGAGCTTCGGTTTTTCTCGATTCTGAAGAGATTTCTAAGGCAATCGGTAAAAAAGGTATCAATATCAAACTTGCTAGCGATCTTACCCGCTACACAATTGATGTTTTCCGCGAAGGTGCTGTAAAACATGAGGTTGACTTCGATGTTGAACTTGATGAATTCCGCGATGAAATTGAAGACTGGATTATCGATGAGCTTAAATCAATCGGTTGCGATACTGCACTCGATGTTTTGGATCTAAAACTTGAGGAACTTGTTCGCAGAACCGATCTTGAAGAAGAAACCATCAAAGAGGTACTCGAAATTTTGAGAGCAGAAATTGAAAATCCTGAAGAAGATGATGAGGCATAGGCCTATTTATCACCTATTTCAAATTTTACATATTAAAAATTTTATAAAGAACTATTAAAAAAAGGATATTGTTGAAAAGGTTATCAGTTAATTTTTAAAATTCCTTTATCATATAATGCTGTTAATTCTTATTTTTGATATCAAATTAAAGTTTTTTTAAGCCAATAGTAAATTACCGAATGTCTAAAAAGTTAGTACAAGTAGCCGCAGAGCTAAACGTTGGAACCAAAACAATTGTCGAGTTTTTAACAGGAAAGGGGTTTGAAGTCATTGACAAACCCACTGCAAAGATTTCTGAAGATATGCTTGAAATCCTTGTTAAAAACTTTCAAAAATCGATTGCTATTAAAGAGCAGGCCGAGCAAATTACTATTGGCAACCGTGTAGTTCCTAAAAAGGAAGAAAAGCCCATTGTAAAAGAAGAACCTAAGCCGCTTTTCAAGAAAGAAGCTGTAAAAGAAGTTGTAAAAGAAGCTGTAAAAGAAGCTGTGGTTGAACAGGTTGAAGAACCGGTAATTGAAGAGAAAGAGTACAAGCTAAGCGGCCCCAAAATCTTGGGTAAAATCGATTTGGATGCCAATAAAAAAACGCCAAAAGTTGAGAAAAAAGTTGAAGAACCAATTCTTAAAACTGAAGAAATCAAAGCGCGCGTTAAAATAGAAGAGGTCAAAAAAGAAGAGACTAAGGTAGAAGAGGCTAAGGTAGAAGAGGTCAAAAAAGAAGAAATCAAAAAAGAAGAAATCAATGTAACTCCAATTGTTGAAACTACCGTAAAGATTAGTGATACTACCGAAGATACCCACATCAAAACAGTTTCACCTCAATTGAAAGGTTTGAAAATTCTTGGTAAAATTACTATCGAAGATAGAAGCAAGAAGAAGAAAAAAAGCAAGAAGGAAACACCTGCAGAAGTTAAAGTCGATGGCAGTACTGAACCTAAAAAGGAATCGGAGGACATCAAGAAAAAACGTCGTAAAAGAACAAAAATCTCAAAGGGCGAACCTGTAAAAGATGATAAAAAACCCGTTTTTAACAATAGCGGTGCTAAAACAACAGGTAATAATACTTCTGGAAACAACACTGGAAATAACGCCGGTAACAATACAAGCAACAATGCCGGTAACAATACAGGCAACAATGCCGGAAATAACGCCGGAAATAAAAAGAAAAAGAAAAAGGATAAACGCAAAGAAATCACCGATAAAGAAGTTGGTGACAAACTGAAAGAAACTATGGCCCGCGTTCAGGGCGGTAATAAAGTTAAGAAATTTGGTTCTACCCGTTCTGCTCGTGATGAGAAAAAAGAACAGGCCCGTATCAGATTGGAAGAAGAATCGGAAGAGGATTTGATCCTTCAGGTAACCGAATTCGTCTCTGTTTCTGAGTTGGCCGGACTTTTGGATACTTCAGCTGCCGAAATTATCACAATGTGTATGCAGGTGGGGCATTTTGTATCAATCAATCAAAGGCTCGATGCCGAATTGATTGAGCTAATTGCAGCGGAATACGGTTATGAGGTTGAATTTATTTCAGCAGAAGAACAAATCGAAATCGTAGAGGAAGTAGAAGATGCGGAAGAAGATCTCGAACCACGTGCGCCAATCGTTACCGTCATGGGTCACGTCGACCATGGTAAAACATCTTTGCTCGACCATATTCGTAAAGCCAACGTAGCATCTGGAGAGGCGGGTGGTATTACCCAGCACATTGGTGCTTATGAGGTAAACGTACACGGAAAAGGAAACATCACTTTCTTGGACACGCCTGGTCACGAAGCATTTACTGCCATGCGTGCCCGAGGTGCTAAGGTAACAGATATTGCTGTAATTATTATATCGGCCGATGACTCGGTGATGCCTCAAACTCGCGAGGCCATCAGTCACGCGCAGGCTGCAGGGGTACCTATCGTTTTTGCCATCAATAAAATTGATAAAGACGGTGCCAATCCTGATAAAATTAAACAAGAGCTTGCCGGTATGAATTATCTCATCGAAGAATGGGGCGGCAAATATCAAAGTCAAGATATTTCAGCAAAAAAAGGTCTTCACGTTGACTTACTTCTGGAAAAAATCCTGCTCGAAGCAGAGATGCTCAATCTGAGGGCAAATCCTGACAGAAGAGCTATGGGTACTATCCTTGAGGCATCAATTGAAAAAGGCCGTGGTTATGTAGCCAAAGTCCTAATTCAGAACGGTACCCTGGGTATTGGTGATCCTATTGTTGCCGGTCAGCATTTTGGCCGTGTAAAAGCAATGTTTAATGAACAGGGTCTCCGTATAAAAGAAGCAGGTCCGTCAACTCCTGTGCTTGTGCTCGGTTTGGACGGTGCTCCTCAGGCAGGTGAAAAGGTTCAGGAAATGGAATCTGAAAGAGATGGTAAGGAACTAGCCAATAAAAGAGCTCAGATTATACGTCAGCAACAGATTCGTGCAACGCGCCGTATAACGCTCGATGATATCACTCGACGTTTGAAAGTGGGTAATTTCCAACAGCTCAACCTTATTGTAAAGGGCGATATGGATGGTTCAGTTGAAGCCCTTTCAGATGCTTTGCTCAAACTCAAAACAGAAGCGATTCAAACCAATATTATTTACAAAGCAGTGGGTCCTATTACCGAATCGGATGTTAACCTTGCTGCAGCATCAGATGCCATCATTATCGGCTTCCAGGTACGTCCAAATCCGCTAGCTAGAAAACTTGCTGAACAAGAGGGTGTAGAAGTAAAAATGTATTCGGTTATCTACGATGCCATCGACGAAATCAAGTCGGCGCTCGAAGGTATGCTAGAGCCTAAACAGGTTGAAGAAATTACAGGTCTTATTTCCGTACAGGCAGTGTTCAATATCACAAAAGTGGGCAATGTTGCAGGCTGTTTGGTACAGAGCGGAAAAGTTACCCGCAACAGTTTTGTTCGTGTAATCAGAAACAGTATTGTAGTTTTTCCGAAAAAAGAGGGCGTAAACGGAGAGCTTAGCTCACTCAAACGACTGAAAGACAATGTTTCTGAAGTAAAAGCTGGTTTTGAATGCGGTCTTACCCTCAAAAACTTCGATGATTTTAAAGAAGGTGATGAAGTTGAAGTATATGAATTGAAAGAAGTAAAACAGAAACTCTAAGTTTACGCTACCGATAAAATCAAAGGCCTTTCGTTCTCTACGACGAAAGGTCTTTTTTTGAAAATGCCTTATGAAATTAAAAATATCGGTTCTTATCCCAACCTATAATGAAGCTGAAAACCTCAAAGCTCTGTTGCCCTTGTTATCATGGGCCGATGAAATTGTTATAGTAGATTCTTTAAGCAATGATCAGACCTCATCGGTCGCTGCAAGTTTCGCTGCAAAATTTTTACAGCGAAAATATGATGGGCCAGCTTTTCAAAAAAATTGGGCAATTGAATACTGCGCTAATGACTGGGTATTAATTTTTGATGCAGATGAGCGTCCAACAGCCGAACTTTGTGAAGAAATCAAAAATCTTTTCGAAAATGGGAAGCCCACGCTAGATGCTTACCGTATTAAAAGAAGAAATTTTTTTATGGGCAAGGAAATTCGTTACAGCGGCTGGCAAAACGACTGGGTAACACGCCTCATCAGAAAGGACAATTGCCGTTACAAGGAAACCATGGTGCACGAAGAAATAGTATGCGAAGGGAAAGTCGGCCGCCTAAAGAGTCCAATGTTACATTTTACGTACCGAGACATAGCACATTTTAAAGCAAAAATAGAACGCTATGCTAAATGGTCAGCGATGGATTATGATAACAGAACCGGAAAAATTGGTTTCTTTCATCTTTACTTAAAGCCAGCTTTCCGCTTTTTCAAACACTATATTTTGAAAATGGGGTTTTTGGATGGGGCTGCAGGATACAGCATCAGCAAGTTGATGGCCAGTGGCGTTCGAAAAAGATATCAGTATCTACAGCAAAAAAGAAAGTCTGGTTCTTGGGATTAAAAGCCGTACTCTACATAGTTTCTTGGTGTTTCATAAAGCCTAATTCCTAAATCCAGATTATCAGGTAATTTGCTTCGAAGAATGCCCCAGATCACCCAGCAGATATGTTCAGCAGTAGGAATTAAGTTTTTAAATTCTTCCACCTGAAGGTTGAGATTTTTATGGTCGAAACGATTTTCTATTTCAGCTTTAATCAGATCGGATAAAATCTTCATATCGATTACATAACCTGTATCGGGGTCAACTTCTCCACTCACTTTAACTTCCAGCTCATAATTATGTCCGTGAAAAAATGGGTTGTTGCAAAGTCCAAAAACTTCTGCATTCTTCTCATCTGACCAATTTGGATTGTATAATCGGTGCGCTGCGTTGAAATGTGCTTTCCTGATAACAGAGATTCTCATAAATTAGTTTTTTTTATTACAACAGCCGGAATCGCTTATTTGTTCTCCGTTTGCATTTTTATAAATTCATCAGGACTTATACGACGTTTAAGTCGGTTTCTGTAGTTAATCGCATCCCCTCTTTTCTCGATATACACCAGCCCAATACCCTTGGCATAAATTTCTTTAATTTCGGAAGTAATTTTAAAATCGCCACCTTTATTGGTATTATCGAAGACATTGTAATATTCCGTCACTAAAAACTGTACCGCTGCTAATTTTTTTCCCTCAAATTCATATTCCAAAAATTTATCAAATCTTCGATCGCGGACAATATCGAAATTGAGTGTTGTGTCGGGTGGCAATTTTGTTTTCATCCGATAGCGGTAAACTTTGCCGCTGTCGAGTGTAGGTTTGAAAGGGAAATAGACATTATCCTCAATTTTTGCCGCTGTTATGATCGATTTACCACTAGCACTGTCGGTAACATAAAACTGATAATCTTTGAGCAATGTACCATCGGCAACGATCCATTCACGCGAGAAAACGGTTTGCTCAAAAAGACCGTTATAACCTGCTGAAATTAGAAATAAATCTCCGGCCTCATCCTTTACAGTTTTGTATAGCCAATAATCGGCAACAAGCTTCAGTGAATCGTTCCAATATTCATAAACCATTCCGTCTCCGTTCAATTCCTGCAATGGGTAATAATATTTATTTAGGACCTCCATTGTTGAAGGGGCACTTTTCTTCTTTTTATCATTGCAGGCAAGCAGCAAGATGACTGCAAATAGAACTATTGGGATGTTTTTCATAAATTGTGATTGATTTTAACTCAATCAAAGATAGATAAATTTATGAATTTATGAATTGCAGATGCCCGAAATAAAAAAAGACAATGATTTGAGTGTTTGATGATTTAACAGCTGTAAATATTTTTGAACCTTTAGAAACAAGAAGCTTCGCTTTATACGTGAAAAGGCAGTAACTTTCATTTGTACTGCCTTTCATTTTAATAGCGTTCTGTAATATGATTACTTGTCATCAATCATATTTAACACATTACCCTTGCCATCAGTTATGATGGTTTTAGCATTTGGAGAGGTTGAAAGTTTCATAAGTGTATTGTGATGAAAAGCCTTAATTCTCAATATCCCTTGCTTCTAAACTTATTTTTTAGAACAATTTAAAAACTGCGGAAACTTAGCTATCTTTACGCATATTTTCAGGCTGCTATAAAGGCTGCCTTTCATATCATAACATACAGCAAGTAAAATGAATAATATAAAAATAGGCATCAGCGTTGGCGATATCAATGGTATCGGTATGGAGGTAATACTTAAAACATTGGATGACCCCAGAATAACACAGCTCTGTACTCCCGTAGTTTACGGATCTTCAAAAGTGCTGTCCTATCATAAGAACATTGTAAACATCGGTGATTTCCCAATTGCCAACGTGCGCGACGCACATCATTTGAAAGCCGGAGAGGTAAATGTGGTGAACTGTTGGCAGGATAATGTTCGTATTACGCTGGGAAAAGCAAGTGAAGAGAGCGGTAAGTTTGCATACGTGTCGCTCGATCGCGCAGTTCAGGATTTAAATGCCGGGCTTATTGATGCATTGGTAACCGCACCTATCAACAAACATGCTATGCAGTTGGCCGGATTTCCACATACCGGGCATACTGAGTTTCTAACGGCCAAAGCAAATGTACAGGACAGCCTCATGCTGATGGTCAATGACCAGTTAAGGGTTGCACTGGCTACCAACCATATTCCTGTTAGTGAGATTTCAAAAAAACTGAATAAAGAAGTTATACTGCGTAAACTTACTTTGCTGAACCAATCTCTGAAAATGGATTTTGGAATTCAGAAACCAAAAATTGCCTTGCTGGGTCTTAATCCGCATGCAGGCGATGAGGGTTCAATTGGCAAAGAGGAGCAGATGTTTATTATTCCTGCCATACAGGAAGCCAAAAGCAAGGGCATTTTTGCCGTTGGACCTTATCCTGCCGATGGATTTTTCGGCTCGGGTACTTACCAGCACTTCGATGCGGTACTTGCAATGTATCACGATCAGGGTCTTGTAGGTTTCAAATCCCTTTCTTTTGAATCCGGTGTGAATTTCACTGCCGGTCTGCCCTTTGTCCGCACTTCGCCCGATCATGGAACTGCATACAATATTACTGGCCAAAACAAGGCATCTGCCGATTCATTCCGCGAAGCACTTTTTATGGCAATCGAAATTGTAAAAAAACGCGCCGATTACAAGGAAATGTATGCCAATCCGCTCAATCCTGTTAATATCGAAGAGTTTGTAGGCGCTGAGGAAGAAGCTATTTCTCTACCCGAAGATTCATTCGAGGCTTTTGTCCCGGTGAGCACATCTAAATACAGCAAAGCTCTTTTGCGCGAAGCTGAAGATGACCTAAAAGAACCCATCAGTAAAAAGGTTCAGGTTGTTGAAGAAGAT
>CAMDAB010000098.1 GCA_945888475.1 Saprospira grandis DSM 2844
AGCGCAGTATTGCTGATCATGGTTTCTTTGAGTTTATCATCGAGCGCATGCGTCATTTCGGTATCGATAAAGCCCGGAGCAATGGCATTGCAACGAATGTTTCGCGAGCCAACTTCATAGGCCATCGATTTGGTAAAACCGATGATACCGGCCTTGGATGCTGAATAGTTGGATTGTCCTGCATTGCCGCTCACGCCAACAATAGATGTTATATTAATGATGCTGCCTTTTCTGGCCTTCAGCATTGGCTTGATAATACCTTTGGTAAAATTGAACAGCGATTTAAGGTTGGTTTCAATGACATCGTCCCACTGTTCTTCGCTCATACGCATGAGTAGATTGTCGCGTGTAATACCGGCATTATTGATTAGCACGTCGATGGCTCCGAATTCTTTGATTACAGTATCCACCAATTCCTGTGTTTGAGAAAAGGAGGCCGCATCCGATTTGTAACCGATCACTTTCACGCCTTCGCAAAGGGCTGCAGCTTCAGCAGCTACTATATTTGCACTTTCTTCATTGCTGCGATAAGTGAAGGCAACATGTGCGCCCTGCTCAGCAAATTTTTTCACGATTGATGCACCGATTCCTCTTGAACCTCCGGTGATAAGTGCTACTTTTCCATCGAGTAATTTCATGATTCAGAATTGTTTTGTTTTAATAAAGGCATAAATTAACAAACGCAAATCTATTACTTTTTTTGATGAATTTGCCGATTGTTCTTACTAAATATAGCAATGTATGAAATTGTGATTTTTTTAAAAATAGATTTGCAAAAACAAGTTTATCGAAATATATTGTGCTTGAAATTTTAATGCTAAAGCCCTACAACCAAATTCATGATGCAGGACAATTTTCACGAAACGGAGCACCTTCCTCAGGAAAAGCTGATGCAGCTGATCAAAAAAAATGACCCTGCCATCTTAAAATTTGTACTGATGTACAGTTATATTTTGGTAACTGCAGTTGCGCTTGTTTTGAGTTGGGGGCAATCCATCTGGCTGATTATATTGGCCCATATAGCCTTTGCTCCCGGATTTTGCAGCAGCTTTGCCTGCGAACACGAAACGGTTCACAACACAGCATTTAAATCTAAGCTCTGGAATAGTCTGGCTGCAGGCCTTTGCGGTTTTGTACAATTATATGTTCCTACCATGTTTCAGGAATTACATTTTACACATCATCGCTACACCCATATTCCCGGCAAGGACCCCGAAATTTCTTTTGGCGGAAAGCCTATTCCATCTTCCATTAGCAGTTTGCCAATGTACTTTAGCTGGATTAGCGGCCTGCCACTTTTTATTATGAAATTCATCATGTTTTTGGCTGGCATTTTTGGCATGCCTGAATTTTTCCGTAAGGCAGTCTTTCCTTTTTTCAGACCAAGAATGAGACTTGCTATGTTTCTCGATTGTCTGTTTTTGTTGGCTGTACATGGCACAATTATCACTTTGGCAATCCTATTAAGTCCGGGTTTCTGGTTTATTTACAGTGGAATTCTATTTGGACACTGTGTCCTCTCAGTCTATTTGGTACCCGAGCACAATGGCTTGCCGCACGAGGGCAATATCATGGAAAAAACCCGCAGCATGCAGACAAGCAATTTGCTCAGAAGCATTATGTGGAACATGCCTTATCATGCCGAACATCATGCCTATCCTGCAGTACCATTTCATGCATTGCCCGCATTGAGAAAAGAGCTAGAGGAGGAAATTCAAAATTATGAGCAATATCCAGTATTTCACCTAAAGGTGCTTTCGAGGAAAGTCAAATAATCAGTCTAAATTTTCAAGAATGATTGCTGCTCCGGTACCCAATCCCGCACCTGTGGCGGCTGCTCCGTATTTTATATTTTTATCTAAATTCAACTGATTTAGCAAAGTTGTCAAAAGTCTAGCAGCGCCCATCCCCAAAGGATTTCCAATGCTTATGGTACCTCCTTTTGAGTTGATTTTTGATAAATCGGCAAGACCTTCTTTCTCAGCAGCTAAAATCTGAACTGCAAAGGCTTCCGACAATTCAAAAATGTCGATATCGCTCAGTTTTATGCCCGACTGCTTCGAAGCCTTCCTTAGTGCACTAATACCCGACATGCCCATCAGATCGGGATGTTCGGCAGCATTTGCCATAGCCACAATTCTTGCGAGCGGTTTGATCTTGTGTTTTTTGATATAATGCTCAGATGCTAATGCTACAACAGCGGCTCCATCGCCAATTCTGGCAGAATTTCCCAGCGTGATATGAGTAGCTGATTTGACTAGGGTCGGCAACTGTTCCAGCAACGAAATGGATAAGATTCGATGCTGTTCATCTTTATCTAGGCATAATTTTCCTTCTTTAGTAAAAACGGGAAGTATTTCATTGTTATAAAAATCAGATTTCAAGGCCGATTCATATCTGTTTCGGCTTAGAAAAGCATAATTGTCCTGTTCAGCCCTGCTGATCTTGTATTTTACAGAAAGGAGTTCAGCAGTTTCAGGCATGGAATGCGTGGGAATAAAATCAGTTATCCGATCATTGGTAAAACGCCAGCCAAGTGTACTGTCCTCGCGGGTTCCGTCTACCCTACTCTCAACGTAAGGACTGCGGCTCATACTTTCCACACCGCCGGCAAGACAAAAATCTGCCTCTCCGCAGGCAATCATACGCGCTGCCTGTAAAACCGAATCCAATCCGGAGCTGCAGAGACTATTCACAGTTACTGCATAAACTGTATGAGGTAAGCTACAAAGCAAAACTGCCATTCTAGCAATGTTTCTATTGTCTTCACCAGCCTGATTGCCACAACCCAAAATCAAAGCATCGAGTTCTGCGCTAAATAGCTGCTCATTCGACTGAAAAAAACTTGAAATCAACCCGCTTATTAAGTCATCGGGTCTTACCGAAGCAAGCGAGCCGTATAATTTGCCAACCGGAGTTCGCTTGGCATCGATTATATATACATCTGCAGTTTTGTACATTAAGGTATTTGTATTAACTTTGACCTCGAAAAGTATAAAAATATAACTTAGAATAATAATTATCCGATAAAAATTATGCTTCAAAGAATTCAAAGCCTTTATCTTCTTGTGGCTACTATTTTGCAGTCGCTACTATTTGTACTTCCCTTTGCCACTGCAGAAAAAGCAACTGAAGGTCCCTTTTTGGATGGCGATTTAGATCTTTATGACAATGTAATTTTGCTTTCGGTTTTAATAGTGGCTGCTACTTTTTCCTTCATCTGCATTTTCCTTTTTAATAATAGAAAATTACAGATGAATATCAGCTTGGGGGTTATTGTATTAAGTATTATTCTGTCTGGACTTGCTGCATATTTTGCCTTCGGTAGTGGAATAGCGGCCAGTATTGGCATTGGACTTTTTATACCAATAATAGCCATCGTTTTTAATTTCTTGGCCTACAGAGGCATCAAAAGTGATGACGATTTGGTAAAGTCCTCGAACAGATTGCGATAAATTATTCTGCAATAATATTTCCATCCATCAACGAGGGTATTTCAATTCCCATCAGACTGAGGATAGTTGGAGCAACATCGGCTAGTTTTCCATTTTTTAGTTTAAATCTGCTGCTGTTTTCTCCAACCAAAATACAGGGAACAGGATTGACCGTATGTGCTGTATTGGGCGTTCCATCGGGATTTATCAAACAGTCGCTGTTACCGTGATCGGCCAGAATAATAATTCCATATCCTAAAGACTTTAGGCGCGGCACCAATTCCGAAAGGCAATTATCGACTGTTTCTGCAGCTTTTACCGCTGCCTCAAAAACACCTGTGTGGCCAACCATATCGGCATTGGCGTAGTTCAGACAGATAAAATCGGGCAATTCGTTTTCCAATTCGGTCATTATTTTGGAAGTCACCTCTGCTGCACTCATCTCGGGCTGCAAGTCATAAGTAGCCACTTTTGGCGATTGTACAATAATTCGTTTTTCTCCTTCAAAAGTTTCTTCTCTGCCGCCATTGAAAAAGAAAGTGACATGCGGATACTTTTCGGTTTCGGCTATACGGATTTGCGTTTTGCCATTTTTAGCCAAAACCTCGCCCAAGGTATTGCTCAAATCTTCTTTTTCATACAATACTTTGATTTTTTTGAAACGCTCGTCATAACGGGTCATGGTGCTGTAATAAAGTGGCAGCGACTTCATTTCAAAATCGGGAAAGTCCTCTTGCGTAAGCACTTCCGTGATTTGTCGGCAACGGTCGGTTCTGAAATTGAAACAAAGCACAGCATCATCAGCTTCGATTTTTGCCAAGGGATTGTTATCAGAATCAACCATAAAATGTGCTTCGATAAACTCATCAGTTATACCATTTTCATAAGACGATTTTAATGCCTCTAAAGGATTTTTGTAGGTTTTTCCAATGCCATGTACAAATAAATCGTAAGCCAGCTTTATTCTTTCCCAACGCTTATCTCGATCCATGGCATAGTATCGGCCAATCATCGAGGCTAGCTTTACTTTTTTGTCTTTAATCGATGAAAGCAGGTCAGACATATAGTTTAGCCCTCCTTTGGGATCGGTATCGCGGCCATCCATACAAGCATGAATAAAAACTTTTTCCAATCCATTGCTTTCGCAGATTTCACAAAGCGCCTTCAAATGTTCAATATGTGAATGCACACCACCATCCGACAAAAGTCCGACGAGATGCAGTTTTTTACCCGATTCTTTTACGTATTTTAACAAATTATTCAGCTCAGCATTTTTTGCAAGTCCACCCTCCCGAATTTCTTTGTTAATTCGCGCCAACTCCTGATAAACCACTCTGCCGGCTCCGAGGTTGATATGCCCGACTTCGGAATTGCCCATCTGCCCTTCGGGCAAACCTACGGCCTCTCCAAAGGTCTGCAAAGTGCCGTTTGGATTTTCCTGCATCAGCCTATCGAAAAAAGGCGTTTCAGCCGCCTCAATGGCACTGACTTTCGGATCCGGGTTTAGCCCCCATCCGTCGAGGATGATTAGGGCCATGCGATTGTAGTGTGTCATTTGTTGAGACTTGAGATCTTTAGACGCTAGACTTGGAGACATATTTTTGTGAGACCTGAGACGAATAGACGCTAGACTTGGAGACTTCAGGTATGAGACTTCTTAGTCTAGCGTATATTAGTCTATTGTCTTTCAGTCTAGCGTCTAAAAGTCTAGTGTCTTAAGTATGCTGTCTAAAGCCTAACCAGCGTTTCCAATAAAAATTCCCAGTATTTCTGAACCGAACTAATTTGTACCATTTCATCAGGCGAATGCGCACCTCTGATGTTCGGTCCAAAAGAAATCATTTCCATATCGGGATAGTTTGTGCCGAGAATGCCACATTCGAGACCAGCATGACAAGCATTTACATGTGGTTTTGCACCAAATTTACCAACATAAATTTCTGACATAATTTCGACTAGTCGCGAAGTGGGTTTTGGAGTCCAACCAGGGTAAGAACCGCCAAAACTAACCTCGGCACCAATCAATTCGAAGAGTGAACGGATGGCTTCTGCTTCGTCCATTTTTTCTGAATCGACAGAAGATCGTGTGAGGCACAAGACCTTGTATTCGCCATCTTTAAGCAGTACGCGTGCTAAGTTATTGGAAGTCTGCACCAAGTCTTTGATATCGGGACTCATCCGGTAAATACCATTAGGACAGGCATAAACAGCAGATAGCAATGATTTGATAAAATTAGCGTCGGCAGCTGTTTTTACTGCTTCTGTTTCTTCGAAAAGTAGTGTAATATTCGGATCGGTTGTATTGTACTCTGCCTTAATGATTGCATGATAGTCATTCAACAAACTTTTGAATGATTCAACTTTTTCGGCAGAAACTGCAACTATTGAGAATGACTCTCTTGGAATAGCATTGCGCAGGCTACCTCCATCGATTTCGGCAATCTGAATTCCTAATGTGCGTTGTGTATTCAATAGCAAGCGATTCATCAGTTTATTTGCATTACCACGACCAAGGTGGATGTCCATGCCAGAATGCCCGCCCGTAAGGCCTTTGATAGAAATTTTAAAACACTTTGAATCGGATGCTACTGAAGTAGAGGTATACTTTCCTGTCACAGTCACATCAATCCCTCCGGCGCAGCCTATAGTGAGTTCTGTATCTTCTTCAGTATCAAGATTGAGCATATATTTTGCATTCAATAATCCGCCTTTGAGGTACAACGCACCAGTCATTCCCGTTTCTTCATCGATGGTAAAAAGGGCTTCCAATGGAGGATGAGCAATGTCGCTTGAAGACAATAAGGCCATGATCGTGGCAACACCCATACCATTATCTGCACCAAGGGTAGTTCCCTGCGCCTTTACCCAATCGCCATCAACATACATTTTAATACCTTCGCTGTCGAAATCGAAAACCGTGTCGGCGTTTTTTTGATGAACCATATCCAAATGGCTTTGCAGCACAATAGTTGATCGGTCTTCCAATCCTTTTGTTGCTGGTTTTTTAATGATGACATTTCCAACTTCATCGGTGTAGGTCGGAAGTCTAAGTTTTTTTCCAAAATCCTGAATGAAGGCTATTACCCGTTCTTCTTTTTTTGAGGGACGAGGTACAGCGTTTAAGTCGGCAAAATGATTCCAAACTGCCTTAGGTTCAATATTTCTTAATTCCATAGTATGATGTTTTGTTTAGATGTGACAAAAATACCGGTTTATTCCATTAGAAAAAAATTAGTAAAAGTAAATCTCTGTTTCGATCAGTTTTTTGTTCCGATTCTAACTGCAATCAATATTATTAAACCACCTAACATTTCCCTCAATCCAGGAATCTGGCCTAAAAATACCAATGCCCATAAAATTGCATAAACAGGCTCCAATGCAGCATAAAGACTGGCTTTCTGTGGATCGGTGCCTTTCAGTCCGTATACATATAGTCCATGAGATAGCCCAGTAAAAACTGTTCCAAGGAGCATCCAGTAAAAATGTTCCTTTAGATTGAGGTTTATTTCATAAAAAAAAAGGCATGGCAATAAGAGTAATGACACTGCAGCATTTTGCCAGAAAGCTTGTTCAAAAGGACCAAGTCCCGAAGATATTTTTTTATTGGTCAGAATTAGCAGTGCAAAGCTGAATGCAGAAATCAGCCCCCAAAAAATTCCGTACAGATAGTCTATTTCCCAATTATTCATCGGAACCATCACAGCAATCCCTGCAATTATAACAATTGAGGACAAAAGGTTTTTACTTTCAATTTTTCCAAACCTGTAAATGGGCGATAAAAACATTGTAAAAAGGGGGAAAGAAGAAAATGTAAGTACCGCCACTGCTACATTTGCCATTTGAATACTTTGAAAAAAGGAAGTCCAGTGTATGGCCAGTATTATTCCCAATATCAGCGCATTCAGATAGTTTTCTTTTTTGGTGAAATTGATTTTTTCCTTGCTAAGAAGTATCAGCACCGTTAAAAACAGTACTGCCCACACAGTTCTTCCCCAAACCAAAAGAAAAGGATTCAAGGGTAATAAGTCGCCAAAAATTGAAGCGCCACCGAATAGCATTACTGAAAATTGCAGACTCCAAAAACTGCTGTTGTTGTGCAGGTTGTCCATCTGTTAAACTAATTTTTTTTTCAAAGGTAAAAAGGATTTTAAGACTTTGGGGTTAATTAAAATTTTCATATCTTGGCAACGAATTTAAAAAGCAGAAAGTGTTGATACAAAATTGATAAAATTTACGTTCTAATATCAGTTTCAAAACAAAAAACTAAACATTTAACCAGGTATTATTCAAAAAAATACGGCTATGAAATTGCTTTCACTAATTTTTACATTGTTTTTATTTCTTGTACTATCCGCTGAGACTAAGGCACAAGAAATGGTTAAACCATCCAGAAGCCCCGAGGAACAAAAGGTTTTCGACGCACTCAATCAGCGTTGGAACAAGGCTCTGGGTACTTTTCAAATTCAGGTGGTAAATTCAAGAATCAACCCTACTGTAGGAGTTGAAATTATTGAAAAAATAGAAGCTAATAGAAAAGAAACAGAAATCGTTTATATTCCTCTAAGAGAAAATGTCAGAATTATGATACTTCCAAATAGAGAAATACAAAAGGCTGATTTTGTAAAAATCCCTTATTTTAAGTACATTCAAGAATAATCCAAACAAAAAAATAAAAGGTATTTATGAAAAAAATACTCTACTTCCTTAGTGCCATTCTATTGTCAAATCAACTGTTTGCACAGTCTGACGATTGCACAACAGCGACACCGATTACAGTGCCTGTTTCGGGAAATATCTGTCAAAACTTTACTAGCGTTGGTGGCACATCAGACAATTTCACAACAACCTGTAGTGGCAATGCCGCTAATAATTATGTCTGGTTTCAGTATACCGTTACTGGGACTCAGAATACAATTACAGTAACACCTGGTACAATTCGCGACCTTACAGTTGTCTACGATGCCACGCCCTGTGCTGATGGTGTTATTACCTTTTGTAATAACCAGGCCGGAGCTAATACCTCTACGATAGTTCAGGCAAATCCTGTTGGGACTACTGTCATAATAGGCATTGCCTCAAGCAGTGGAATAAACGGTACTTTCCAGCTTTGTATCACGTCTCAGACTCCTACGAATCCTTCAGCCGGAGATGAATGCACCAATGCCATTCCATACTGTAATGCCGCAAATCCATTGAGCGTCAATAACATGAATATCTTTACAGGATCTGCGGTGACACCCAGCTGCCACCTCAGCAATCCGCAACAGGACGTATTCATTACTTTTACAGCTACTACAAATGGTACAATTGCATGGACTGCTAATCCAAACAATAATTTTACGGAATTCGATTGGGCAATTTACAATGTAACAGCCGGATGTTTAGGAACTGAACTTTGTTGTAATTATAATTTTGCAAATTCTATAGGAGCGAATACAGGTATGGCACCCGGAGGAGCCGGCCCCTGTGGAACCACTAATGTAGGCGGGGCAGCTGGTGAATTCAGTCCCACAGTGAACGCGGTAGCGGGGCAAAGGTATGTGATTCGAATTAACAACTACGATGGCGACGGAACCGGTTTTGTCTTCACATGGCAGGGTACGGCACAGATTGCACCTACGGTTAACTTTACCATAAATCCATCTACGGTGGTTTGTGCATCGTCAACCACTGTTACAATTAACAGCACTTCGGCAGGAATTCCTACATGGACTTTCGGCAATGGCACTACTTTCACAGGTGCTAATCCGCCTGCTCAGACTTACAACACCCCTGGTATATATCCAATTACGGGAACAATTAGCGGTGCTTGCCCATCTACACTCACGCGCTTTGTTCAACTTTTTGGACCTATTACAGCTGTTCCTGTAATAGCTCCGCCTACTTGCGGAAATTCATGCACAGGTTCATCCGTTCAGCTTACACAGGTAGATGGAGGAGATGGAACTTTCAATTACAGTTGGAGTTCGGGAACAAGCGGAACCAGCATAACAAATCAATGTCCAGGCAATTATACCGTAACCGTATCAGACGGAAGTTGCCCTGCTACTGTACTTACTGTTACAATACCTTCTACAGCACTCATAACAGTTACAGAAACGCATGTTGACCCACTTTGTGGCAACAACGGTTCTATCAACGTAACTGCTTCGGGCGGTACTGGGGCACTAAGTTACAACTGGGGTGGGGGTATTACAACTGAAGACAGAACAGGCTTGGGAGCGGGCGTTTACACAGTAACTGTAACAGACGCATCTAGTTGTACTTCAGTATCAAGCATTACACTGACAGCATCTGTTTTAACATTTGCAGTATCTGTTACAAATACTACAAATGTTAGTTGTAACGGAGGCTCAAATGGATCAATCAACATTACTGCTCCTTCCAGTTGCAGTTCGACTGCTGTTGTAATCAATGAAGTCATGTATAGCCCTTCACTTAGTAACGGTGTAGATCCCAACACTGGCGAATACATAGAACTAATAGGACCTCCTGGTACCAATATCGGCTGTTTTATTTTGACCGATGGTGACTGGACAATCACCATTCCAGCCGGAACAGTAATTCCAGCAGATGGCATTTTTACAATTGGAAACAATGCCGTTTACGGCGCAGGATTTTTCGACCTGGACGCTGAAAGTTGTGCTTGTTTTACAGAAGGCACCGGAGGCTCCGCATTGTTAATCCTTACAGATGGTGGAGAATACGTTTCCATGTTTAATAATACTGGAACATTTATAAACGGTTTAATATATGGCACTCCAACAGCTGCGAATACTCCACCCTCGGGAACAGGTACAACAGCTGGAGTTATCAATACAGTTGGCCTCGCAGGCTGTCTTTCATCCGTAACAATTCCTGCTGCTGCTTCTTTCCAGACACATCCTGGTGGAGTTGCAAATAACACTTCTCTTATTAGAAGTCCTGACGGAACGGGTGCTTGGTCCTCACAAGCCGGAGGCTCACCTAATGCTTGTAATGCCCCCACTCCTCTAACATACATTTGGAACAATGGAGCTACAACTGAGGATATCAGCGGTCTTGCAGCGAATACTTATACGGTAACTGTTACGAGCGGAAGTGGATGTACCACAACACAAACAGCTACGATTACACAGCCAACAGCAGTAACAGCAAGCATTGCTTCTTCAACTTCAGTAACCTGTAATGGTTTATCGAATGGATCAGCCACCGCTGCGGGTGCAGGAGGTACGGGAGCTTATACTTTCAACTGGAGTAATGGCAGAACGACAGCTGCAAATACAGGTCTGGCTGCTGGAACTTATATTGTCACTGTTTCAGATGCAAATCTTTGTTCTAATACAACAACGGTTACAATCTCTCAACCAACGTCAGTAACAGCAACTATTTCAACTTCAACCTCTGTAAGTTGCAATGGGGGAACTAATGGTACTGCTACTGCTGCAGCTGCAGGAGGCTCGGGAACATATACTTTCAATTGGAGTAATGGACGAACTACAGCACTGAATACTGGTTTGACAGCAGGGACTTACACAGTCACAGTTTCCGATGCTAATTCATGTACGGCTACTGCTTCTGTAACCATCAGTCAACCATCTGCTGTGACTGCAAGTATTCCAACTTCTACCTCTGTAACTTGTAATGGATTATCAAATGGCAGCGCAACTGCAGCTGGGGCTGGAGGCAACGGAACATATACTTTCAATTGGAGCAATGGACCAACAACGGCCCTAAATACAGGTTTGGCAGCAGGTTCTTATACAGTTACTGTTTCTGATGCTAACCTTTGTACGGCTACTTCCTCTGTAACAATCAGTCAACCTTCTATTGTAACAGCAAGTATTCCAAGTTCTACCTCAGTATCTTGTAATGGTGGAACCAACGGCACTGCAACAGCTGCAGGTGCAGGAGGCTCAGGAACTTATACTTTCAATTGGAGCAACGGACGGACTACTGCTTTAAATACAGGTCTCAACGCCGGAACCTTTACAGTAACTGTATCAGATGCAAATCTTTGTTCCGCAACTGCTACGGTTAGCATTTCGCAGCCAACAGCAATCAGTATAACGCTCGCTTCAACTAATGAAACCTGCCCAGGTGCAAATAATGGTTCAGCAACTGCAAATGCCAGTGGCGGAAATCCTTTGTATAATTTTGCATGGCCGGGTGGTATCAATGGACAAACGGCATTAAACCTTTCTCCCGGTACTTATTGCGTAACAGTTACGGATGCAACTCTCTGTACTGCAACTGCATGTGCTAATGTTGCAAGTTCTGTGGTTACTCCTATCAGCGCAGGCAATGATACGGCATATTGCGCAGGCGGTTCAGCCCAGCTAAATGCTACCGGAGGCTTGACCTATACCTGGTCACCTGCAACAGGTCTTAGCGCTACCAACATTGCAAATCCGGTTGCCTCTCCAATAATCACAACAGCCTATCAGGTTGAATCTACTATTCCATCGGGGACCAATCTTATTATAAATGGAGATTTTAGTGCAGGTAACATTGGTTTCACAAGCAATTATCTGTTCTCGCCTGGCGATGTAACACCTCAATCTGTTTATGATGTTATTCCAAACCCTCAGACTTCACATGCGTCTTTTGCCCCTTGCCCTGATCATACGACCGGAGCTGGAAATATGATGGTAGTGAATGGTTCTACTATTGCGAATCAAAATGTTTGGTGCCAAACTGTAAACGTTGTACCTGCAACCGATTATATTTTTGACACTTATGTTAATACGCTTGTCGCTCAAAATCCGGCTATTCTTCAATTCTCTGTAAATGGAGTTCTTCTTGGAGCTACATTCAATGCACCAAATGTGACCTGTGTATGGAGTCAGTTCAATGCAATCTGGAATTCAGGCGCCAGCACAACTGCCAATATTTGTATTGTAAATCAGAATACTGCAGGTGGCGGGAATGACTTTGCTTTGGACGACATTACGTTTACACCTATCTGTCGTGTAAGAGATACAGTTGTGGTAACGGTAAATCCCAATCCTGTTCCACAAATTACTACTAATAGCCCAATTTGTTCGGGAAATACACTCAATTTGAATGTAAATGCCGGTAGCGTTTTCAATTGGTCAGGTCCTTCTTTTAGTTCTAATCTTCAAAATCCATCCATTGTTTCAGCTGCTACCACAAATTCAGGCACATACTCAGTTACAGTAAGTACACCACAGGGTTGCTCAGCAACTACAAGTTCAACTGTAACTGTAAATCCAAACCCATCAGTGAACTTAAGTCCAAACAATGTACTTTGTTTTGGCACCAATAGCGGATTAATAGGTACAGTTACTGCATCGGGTACTGCTCCATTTAATTTTGTTTGGTCTAATGGCCAAAGCGGTTCAATTGCAACAGCACTGGTTGCAGGAAATTACAGTTTAACTCTTTCAGACGTCAATGGCTGTTCTGTTACCTCTTCAACAAATATTGCAGAGCCAACGGCTCTTAATGCGAATGTTATTGCGACAAATATTGATTGTGGCGGAAACATTAATGGGGCTGCAGATCTTACCGTCAGCGGTGGCACTTTGCCATATTCCTTCCTCTGGTCTAACGGAGCAACTACCGAAGACTTAAGTGGATTACCCGGAGGCATTTTTACAGTGACTGTAACTGATGGCAATGGTTGTTCCTTAACAAGAACGGCTGTAACCTCAGCGCCAAATATTCTTGGAACCTTCACTAATCAGGTCAATGTCAATTGTTTTGGACAATCAAACGGTTCTATAAATCTCACTGTAAGCGGCGGTGTTCAACCCTATTCATACAACTGGGGCGGCGCTGTATTTACGGAAGACAGATCTGGTCTTATTGCAGGCACTTATACTGTAACTGTTACTGATGCAAATTTCTGTACAACCATTACATCTGCTACGATTTCACAACCTTCTCAACTTTTGACATCTGTTACAGTTACCAATAATTCCTGTTTTGGTGCTAATGATGGTACAGCATCTGTAAACGTCAGCGGCGGAACCCCCGGCTACAATTTCCTTTGGTCAAACGGACAGAATACTTCTGTTGCCAACGGACTTCCAGCCGGACTTGCAAGCATCACAGTAACTGATTTTAATGGCTGCTCTACTACCGCATCTGCCAATATCACGCAGCCAAGCCAAATTTTGGCCAATGTGGTTCAGTTTTCGAATTACAATGGCGCTGCTATCACCTGCCCTGGCGCTGCCGATGGTGCCCTGCAGGTATTTGCCAATGGCGGAGCGCTTCCATACAGTTTTAACTGGTCTGGACCTCAAACACAGAACACCGCATTGGCAACAGGCCTTGCCGAAGGTACTTACTATGTAACGGTAACTGATGCTACGGGCTGCTTTGCGGTTGATACGCTCAGCATTTTCGATCCGGTTCCATTACA
>CAMDAB010000099.1 GCA_945888475.1 Saprospira grandis DSM 2844
CAAGACGCTGGTCGTCCATCTTTGTTTCATTTCGTTCAAGTTTGCTGTAGGCTTGAGTGGAAACATGTAAAACATTTGCCATCTCTTCCTGTTTCAAACCTTTCAACATCCTAATTTTCTTTAGCTTATCACCTATTTTCATAACTTTAGATTTAATGAATCAATCAATAAGTGTAACGGGCCAATCAAAAGTAGTTTTTATCCTCAATCGCTCACTTTATCTTTGTGAACATATTTAAAGGTACGACTTATTTTGCATTCTTACAGTTTAAGTCTGATTAAATAAATTTTTTATTAATATGTTCATTTGTACATAAAATAATACTTAGATTTTTTAAAAGTCTACATCCACTTTTAAAATACAGCAATATTTAACAGGTAGCGTTCTAGGTCTGCCACAAGCAGACTATCATTCCCCCTTCTCAATACTCCCTTTTCAGGATTTCTGTAGGGATATTGAGTTGTTGAAATAGTTTTCGATCTTAAATTCCTGGCAGTTCTATTTTTTCAGCTTTCACTGAACCTGTTTTGCACATTAATCAATGTGACAAACTGTAAATCCTTATTTTAAAAAACTCTGTTAAAAACATGGAAAATCGATGTTGCCAGCTTTTCTGATAAAAAAGCAAAATTCAAAAAATAAAAATCATTTAAAACTTTGCATACTTAAAATAATAATGCTAGTATTACAATCAAACATCTTAAAATAATAATATACAAAAAAATAAACCCTGACCTTATGAAAAATCTTTTATTTTTTGTTCTTCTATTAAGTTCATTAAACATTGCTGCACAATCTTTCAATGAAGAATCTGATGTAGTTGCCTATATGGATGGAAAAACCTTTTACAATAGTGAAAATGGTTTGGAAATCGAGTATGGCTACATCTCCTCCTACAATACCTATGGCATAAAAGTAAAAAACAAAGATGGTGGCCGTTTTTATTTCATCAATGTAGAGATAACAACTTCTTATGATGGTAGTTATGCTGATCTTTATGGAATGAGTGCAGAGACCGGGTCAAATTTCGGTTTCCGCCTTTTTAAAGGTAAATTGGTTGTCGGTTATGGCGAAGACGGCGCCCAAACTTTCTATAAGAAATAACTATCCTTTAATGTTCAATTTTTTAAGTCTAAAAAAACAAATATTGTAACGAACGACTAAGTCCAGACTTGTGACGACTTTTAATTTATACATATCAAAAGCCGGTTTGGCGGGCTTTATGTATTTCATAATTACTTCAGCTGCTAATAAAAGTAATTGAATATATTCACACAAAAAAATCCGAGGGCTTCCTCGGATTTTTTACTTTAACCCAATTCCGTCATTAGAGTTCGTAATGAAGGCCAAAAGTGCGAAGGAAATAAGGGCTCACACAGTTTTTTCGGGTGAAGGAATAGTCACACCTATTTCAAGCTCGAAAAAACGAGTAAGTGCTTAGTTCCAAAGCAATTTTGGGTTGTAATAGAATTTCTAATGACGGATTTGGGTTAAACTATAATCCAAAATCAATCCTAGAGCGTCCAGTCCATCAACCTGCGCAGCCATGAAATTTTCAATTTGTAAGGTGCATAACGAACAGGATCATCTACCAGAAAAGTGCGGCGCAATACCGATTTCATATGTGAGAATACATCGAAAGAAAGTTGACCATGATAGGCACCGATACCGCTATCGCCCACGCCGCCAAAAGGCAGATGCGGATTGACAATGTGCAGCAGCGTATCATTTACTGTTACACCGCCGGCAGATGTCTCTGACAATACTTTTTGAACTTTCTTCTCATCTTTCGAGAAAATATAGAGTGCAAGTGGTTTTGGCCTTTTATTAATAAAATCGATGGCTTCTTTCATATTATCATATGCTATGATAGGAAGCACAGGGCCAAAAATCTCATCGGTCATTACTTTGGCATCTTCAGACACATTTTCGAGCAGGGTTGGCTCAATATAATTATCGGCAGCATCTACTTTTCCGCCAAAAAGTACGTCTCCGTCTTCAATGTAGGCTGCAACACGTTTCAGGTGATGATTATTAATGATGCGCGGATAGTGTTCACTGCGCTGAGCATCATCACCGTAAGATTTTTTTACATACTCGATAATTTTTGCGACCAATTGATCTTTGACTGCTTTATCGACGAGAATATAGTCGGGTGCAATACAGGTTTGACCCGCATTGACAAATTTACCCCAAGCAATACGTTTGGCAGTGAGTGCAATATTGGTGTCACGATCTACAATACATGGACTTTTTCCTCCAAGTTCAAGTGTAACCGGTGTAAGGTTTTTGGCTGCTGCCTGATATACTATTCTTCCTACATTTGTACCCCCGGTGAAAAAGATATAATCAAACTTTTCTTCCAAAAGTGCTTTAGATTCTGGAACACCGCCCTCGACACAGGCAATGTATTCGGGAGCAAAATTTTCTGAGATTATTTTCGCTATCAAAGCCGAAGTTGCTGGTGCGAACTCCGATGGTTTCAGAACTGCAGTATTTCCAGCTGCCATAACACCCACTAGTGGCGCAAAAAGTAGCTGAAATGGATAATTCCAAGGCGAAATGATCAAAGTTACACCATAGGGTTCAGGCTGTACATAGCTGTTGCCATTGAAATGAAAAAGTGGCGTGGGAACCGTTCTAGGCTTTGCCCATTTATCGATATTGGAAATCGCTTTTTTGAGTTCTATGAGCACAAAGCCGATTTCGGTGGCATAGGCCTCAAATTCATGTTTGCGCAGATCTTTTTTTAATGCATCTATGAAATCGGCCTCATGGGTTGAGACCAAATTTTTTAAACGGATTAGCTGTGCTTTGCGGAATTTTACAGACTTTGTAGCGCCGCTGTTAAAATAGGCTCTTTGCTGTGCTATAATTGTTTTGATTGCTGTAGTTTCAACAGTGTTTGTTAGTGTTTCCATTGTATAAATTGTTGTGTTACACAGCTAAGATAAGAAGATTTTTAAATTATTTAGAACAAGCAGTCAAATTAAGTTGCCGTTCAAAAATAATAATGTGTTTTAGCTTCGCAGAGCATTCTGGTTCAAAGTTGTTTTTTTATGATTGAGTTCTTAATGCAGAACGCTATTAAAAACCATATCCTGCGCACTGTGTAGTAAATTCAGCGCTGTTAAAAGCTGTGTTAACTTTCAGATTTTTGAATTCATATTTTTCAAATACTCCTTTATCGTCGTAAACCACCTGATAGATAGGTATGCCACTAGATTTATCGATGTAAAGTTCAGCCTTTTTAGCAAATGCATTGGGTACCTTGAGTACCATTCCCTTACTTACATTCGCGCCATATCCCATATTATTTTTTTCCATCACCAAATATTCCGAAACATTTATCCTTTCGCATAAACTCAAAAGACTTTCAGATTGTGTACAGGTATAGGATATAAATTGAAAATCGGGATTATCCAAAATTAGTTTTGTGCAACTTTTTCCATTCCAGGTAAAATCTCCGGCTATTTTAATGATATCTTCCAATTTCTGCCCGTTTGCAGCTAATTTCTTTTCTGTGTTTTTAACCTGAACATAAAGGTATGAAAACCCTGCATGCGTAATAGGATGATGCCCATCATTGCGAACTCTTGGGCTATTAACATCAAAACTTACATTTACATACGGAAATCCGTTTGGATTAATAAAAGGCTTATTATTGTTCCATCCGGTCACATAGAGCAACTCTACTCCAGAATCCTGATTTTTCATATATAATTTTTTGGGGCTCACTTGAATTTTGAATTTCGAATTTCTGATCTCCATCCTACTTCCAATTCGTTCATGCGAGGTCATATCATAAGAAATCGTATTCATAGTGCCAATGGCTATATACATTTTATCGAGTATGCTGCGAACGCTTTGAGCATTGAGCCTCCCCGATATTATCAAAAAAGTGCTGAGCAGTAATAAAAAAATAATTCTCATAAAATTTCTAAGTTATTTAAATCCATAAGATGCACACTGTGTTGTGAATTCACCACTGCTAAGTTGAGGGTTTATTTTAAGGTTTTTGAATTCAAACTTTTCGAAAACACCCTTATCGTCGTGCACAATCTGATAAATAGGCAGATTAGTTTCTTTGTCGATAAAAATCTCAACTTTTTTGGCAAAGGCATTAGGAATTTTTATCACCTTGTCTTTGTACACTTTGGCGCCATACCCCATATTATTTTTTTCCATCACCATATATTCAGAAACACATATACGCTCACTAAGATTAAATAATGTCTCGGATTGAGTACAGGTATAATCGATAAATTTAAAATCGGGATTTGTTAGCACAATTTTAGTACAACTTCTGCCATTCCAGGTATAGCTACCCTCTACCTTTATTATATTTTCAATTTTTTCCCCTTCTTTTGCAATGAGTTTTTCTGTATTATTCATTTGTGTGAGCAGATAGTTAAAACCTGCATGTGTTACAGGATGATGCCCGTCGGCCCGCACTCTGGAGCTATTCAAATCTAGACTAACATTCACCCATGGAAACCCGTTTGGATTTATAAAAGGCATATTGTTGTTCCATCCCGAAACATAGAGCAGTTCAACACCGCTGTCTTTATCTTTCATATAAACCTTGCGGGGACTTATCTGCACTTTGAAAGACATGTTCTTAACAACCATTCTGGCCCCAATTCTTTCAGATGAAGTCATGTCGTAAGCCATCAGATTGGAGGTACCGATAGCAGTGTACATTTTATCCAAAACAGATCTTATTGACTGAGCCTTCAATACAACACATGCTAAAAGTAAAAAAGTTGAAAGCAAAATATTTTTCATAATGAAAGATTTAGTTTGATGTACAATAAGAAAGGCCGCAATTAATCTGATGATTAACTGCAGCCTTAGCCCCTATTCAAAATGGGATTATCTTACAATTATTTTCTTACTGAGCAGTTTGTTGCCAATCTGCAATTGCATTAGGTAAACTCCAGCACCGAATTCTTTTAAATTCATGCTGTTGCTGTAAGAACCGTTTACAACTCCTAGATTTTCAGAACGAAGCGTTCTCCCAAGCATATCGCTGATACTCAAAGATACTTCTTCTGTTTGCGTATCTGGACTTTGGAACTGAACAGTTACATCGCCTGTGCTTGGATTTGGATTAACACTGAAAGAAGCTGAAATTTCATCGAATACATCTGTCGATGCGTTACAATCGGCTGCAACTACAAAACCTGTTGTGCTGAAAGTATCACGAATGTTAAGTGTGTTTCTTGTTAGTGTAACCAATACCGATAGTTGTCCGTTGGTAAGCGTAAAACTATTCGCTGTTGTATCGGCAGAGAAATTCACGCGACCGCAATCTTCCGGACCAGGAAGACCTTGAAAAATAGCATCATCGTCCTGTACCCAAATCTCATATCTGGTACCGGGAACCATCAGGATATTATTACCGAAGTTCCAGGTAACAGGAGTGCCTGCATCCGTGGTATATGTGGTCACTGTATCTGTGCCCGATTGAGAACCTGTAATAGTAATAAATAAATCTACACCATTAAGTAAGTCGCTACAACCAGAACCATTTACACGAACTGAAGAAATGTATACCTGTTCTACAGTTTCGGTGATTACCGCCTGATAAGTAACTTCATAAGTTCCTGTATCGGAATAAACAACATCGGCAGGATTTTGACTATTACTAGTCTGACCATTGCCGAAATCCCAGAAATAAGTAGCTGTCTGTCCTACTGAAGTATCAGCTTCTACATTGTTTGTGAAACTCACTGTAAGTGGCGCACAACCATTAGAATTGGCCATGGAGAAACCAGCGCTGGTATCTGGTAGTACCAAAAACTCCAAAGGAATGGTAGCAGGCTGTGGAGCCAAAATACCGGTTTCGACCAATACTGAGATGTTGACAATAAACACACCTGACTGGCGTGGTGTACCGCAAATGGTCACACAACCGTCGCGGGTATCGGGTGCTGCTTCGTCGTAACGGGCAGGCAGCGGACGGTCTAAGGTAAAGCTCATCCCTAATGGAAGGCCTGAGATGCCTTGTACCGAGAAAGCTGTAAGATTAATACCGGCTGGAATATTTTGAGTTGTATCCAATGCGATGAGTGGAGTGGTTGTCATAGGAAGACGGAAACTTATTCGTTCCTCATAATATTCGTTCTGACGTGCATTTGGAAAAGTATCGAGATAAACTGTATCTACCGGCATGGTAGGCAGAACTACGGTACAAGTTGGGCAGGTTTGTGCATTCAGCTGCATGGAAATAGCAAAAAACAATGCCATGCAAACCAAAAGGGTATTGAATTTTTTCATAATTAAGCGTTTAATTTGTTATTCAAGTGTAAAACTACAAAAAAATGCCGCAAAACACAAGTCCGTTTAATAAATATTTCAGACTTGTATTTTGCGGCAGTAAACAATTTCCTATCAGTTGAATTAACGAACTGTTAATTTTTGAGTCTGGCTGTTTTTGCCATCTGTAATTTCAACAATATACATACCGGCAGCAAAACCTGAAGTAGCTGCATTGTAAGTATATGTTCCTTCGATAAGACCGAGGTTTTGGCTGCTGACTTTTACACCAAGCGCGTTGTAAATGTTTACAGAAACATCAGTAGCTTTTTCAGTTGAAAGTTGAATTGTTACATCCCCTGAAGTTGGGTTTGGATACATAGCCAATTCAGCAACAGGGCTAAATTGTTCAACAGCAACGTTGTTCGCTGCTTTGTACCAGTAAATAGCGTTAGGGTTCATACCGTAGCAAAGGATAACACCATCAACTGTTGTGCCGCAACCTGCATTTGAAAGCAAGCTCGCATAACCATTCACAAGGCCCATATAATCGAGCAAACTAGGTACAGAAAGCTGAGCATCGGTAAATGCATCAAAAACAGTCAATACATCAGTAAGATCGTTGATATCGTCCTGGCTATCGATACCGAGGCTGCCCAAAGTATCGCAAAAACCACGAGTAGTTGCATCCAATTCGAACAATGCGCAGCATCCGTTGCTGGTACCAGTGATAGTACCTGTAAGGATTCTATTTAAAAGACCTTTAACCTGAGTAAGATCGTATCCTACAGCAACAACACCAAAAGTATCGCCGGCTGCAATTGAAACACCATAACGAGAAATGGTAGCAGGATCGAAAATACCATCAGCATCTGAACCTAAAATCACCCAACCGCCACCAGCAGTAGTGTCGCAAGCAGTGCGTGCAGAATCGAGGGCACAAGTTTTTTTAACAACAAGATACTCAACATTTGGAAGACCAACTGCCTGAACAGCCATTGGAGGAGCAGGAGTCCAGATTGTAGCTCCGATTTCGCCGCCAGAATAAAAACCTGACTGTACTTCAGGTGCAGTTTTGTTGTTACATGCAGTTTGAGCCTGCGCAAAAAGTTGGCTGCCCATAAGGGTAAAGCAGCATGCAAGTGCGTAAATAGCAATTTTTTTCATCACATCAGTTTTTTTGATTATTGATAAGAATAAAGAATCCAAATGATTTTTTTTCATCTGAACACACAAATATAGACAATGAATTTAAAGTTTAAAAATTTTAATGCAGCTTCGCTACTAAAAAATGTAAATCTTAAAAAAAATATGCCAATAAAATTAAATAGCATTTAAAATTAGATTTATTTGCCAAACTTATTTAAACTTGCTGAAGGATTTAAATGAATTTCATTCATCTTTGCCAAAATTTATTTGAAGCGAACCCTATATATCACTTAATAAAAACCTGTTTGTTTTATGAAAATCAATTTTTTATTCAAAACAATTACCCTCATCTGCCTAATATTTATGGGCATCTGTCAGGCTGCTTTTGCTCAGACAGCTACCCTAAAAGGTATAATAACAGATGAAGCCAACGGCGAATTTGCACCGGCCAATGTGGTCATTACCGATATGCAGGATGCTGTAGTTGGTGGTACCATTGCCGATATTATCACAGGGGAATATTTGGTAGAACTCAACCCGGGAAAATATAAGGTGACTTTCAGCTTTATGAGCATGGAAGCTCAAAAATTTGAAATTGAGCTTGCCGCAAATGAAATCAAAGAAATCAACGTGACCATGAAGGAAGAGGTGAACCCAATGCGCGAAGTAACGGTAACAGGTTCAAAGTCGGGTACACAGCTTGCTAAAAACACCGTCTCTATCGATGTAGTAAAACCTGCGCTCGTTGACAATACCAATGCTACTAAGGTGGATGATGTTGTTGATAAGGTTCCTGGAGTAAACGTAGTCGATGGTCAGGCCAATATCCGAGGTGGTGCGGGCTGGTCATACGGTGCGGGTAGCCGCGTACTCATTCTGGTCGATGACCTGCCCTTCATGTCGGCCGATGCAGGTTCTGCAAACTGGCGCGATATCCCTGTTGAAAATATCGATCAGATAGAAATATTAAAAGGTGCTGCATCTGCCCTTTACGGTTCATCTGCACTCAACGGTATCATCAACATCCGTACAGGCTATGCCAAGGCAAAACCCGAAACTAAGTTTTCGATATTTCAAAACTCTTTTGCGGCTCCACGCGACCGTAAAATACCTAGCAGGCTAGACCCAAATGTGATGGTTGATGTTACAAATTTAGATTGGTGGAATCAGGACCAAATCACTACAGATATCAATATGAATGTAGGTGATTCAATCTACACAGCAGAAGACACCAGTTTTCAACCCAGATATTTTGCCGGTCCGCTTGGTTTCAGAAAACCGATTGAACTGGGTGCAAGTTTTGGACACAAACAGAGATTTGGAAAATTTGACCTTACATTAGGTGGTTATGGCTTTTTTAGCGATTCCTATCTGGCTGGTTCATATGAGCGCAAAATTAGGGTCAATTCCAATATGCGTTACCGTTTTACGGATAGCTTGCAAGTTGGGCTAAATATTAATGCAAACTATGGAAAATCTGCTTCCTTCTTTATTTGGGGGAATAACAGCTTTGCAGCAATTGGCCCTCTGAGCGATTCGCTTAGTTTTATGACCCTACCGGGAACAATAACTGAATCAACCATCAATCGTATCAATGTTGACCCATATCTAACGGCTTATGACCGTTTTGGTAACCGCCACCGAGTTCAGACCCGTATCTATTACATCAACAACGCAAACGGCAACAATCAAAGTAATTCCTCAACGCTTTTTTACAGCGAATATCAATATCAACGACAGTTCAAACAATTGGCTGATATCAAAGTTGTGAG
Source organism: Saprospira grandis DSM 2844 (assembly GCA_945888475.1). GTDB lineage: Bacteria > Bacteroidota > Bacteroidia > Chitinophagales > Saprospiraceae > Saprospira > Saprospira grandis_C. The sequence goes on from CAMDAB010000099.1 coordinate 9,184, forward strand.
CGGTGTTGTTGGTCAGTACTCATTGGCACAAGCCGAACTTTTTGGCAATGCCAGCTATAATGTAGCCAATGCGGCCGCCTATCTGCAATTGGAAAAAGGATTTATCAAAGATGATTTTGGCAATGACAAACTTATCTTCTCATTCGGTGCCCGTTATGAGATGAATGCTATCTATAGCCCCGATTCTGTATTGATTAGCCCTACCCAAGCAAGGGTATTTAATCCCGATTCAAATTTTGTTGAAGCCAAACCTGTGTTCAGAGCTGGGGTGAATTATGAAATTACGCCTATTACCTTTATACGTGCTTCATGGGGTCAGGGTTATCGTTTCCCTACCATTGCCGAAAGATATATCACTACTCTAGTAGGAAGCGGAAGTTCTTCATTGGAAGTACGTGCTAATCCTAAACTTCAGTCAGAAACCGGCTGGTCGGCCGAAATTGGTATCAAGCAGGGCCTTATGATTACGCGCAACTGGAAAGGTTTTGTTGACATTTCTGGATTTATGACCCAATACCAGAACATGATGGAATTTACTTTCTGTGGTGGAGATACAACTGAAATTAATAGAATCAACTTGGGTGGTGTAAATAATGGTACAACCCCTATTTTCTTTCAATCGGCCAATATCGGTAACACCAATGTAATCGGTGGGGAAATTTCATTGATTGGTATGGGTAAAATTGGTTCGGTCGAGGTAAATATTTTATCGGGTTATACTTATATCGATCCACGCTTTAAAGAATTTACAGATCAGCAGCGTTTGTTGACTTCCGACAGTTCAAATGTACTTAAGTATAGATCAAGGCATAATGTAAAATTCGACATTGAGGCCTTCTTCCTCAAAAAGAACAATTTATCAGTCGGTTTTTCTCTGAATTATAACAGCCGAATGATTGCTATCGACAAAGTATTCGAAGACCTGATTTTATCTGATAATGACTTCCCGCTTGGTCCAGCAGATGCATTTGGTATTGGCCGCTACCGCGACAATGTAAATGCCGGAGAATACACCAATATCGGTGCACGTATCGGTTACCGTCATGCCTTTATGAAAGCCGATGGTAAAAATGAAAAATTTGCCATGAAACTTTCTTTGGTTGGCAAAAACCTACTGAATCAAGAATATACGGTGCGTCCTGCCCTTGTTGGTGCGCCTTTGAATGTAACTGTAAGGTTGGATGTGGAGTTTTAAGAGAGGAAAAGAGGAAAGTGGCGAAGAGGAAAGAGGAACAATCTCCTCCCAAGAAGAGAGCTCCACGCAGTTAAAGATTATTAGAATTTGTCTCGTTCTACAAACGAGATGAAAATGAGACAATCCGATAGCTATCGGATTGAAAATTAGCGATTAGCCCAACAAAAAATGCAGATTTGGAAATTCCGAATCTGCATTTTTTGTTAAATAAGACAGTCAGTTCACGATTCATAAGCTATTGAAACTTGAGCAGTAACTGCAATAAAGTATGACTTTACTCTTTATAAAGCGTCACATCATAAGATCTGCTTCTGTCCATTGTGTACCATTTGCCTACAATTTTCTTGGGAAAATCTAATCCATTAAGGTTATTAAATACAAAGTAGCCTGTATCTTTTCCATCTACTGATTCCGTTAGTTTGATTGCACCTTCGAATACGCCATCTTCGCCTCTGAACCAGATATCTTCTCCTACACTTTTGTAGGAGTATTTGCCCATTATGAAATTGTACATGCGGCTAGGTACTTGAAAAGCCAGTTCAATTGGGATGTTTCCTATAGTGCCGCTATATTTGTATTCCTCAACATTAATTTGTGCAGACAAATTGGTTGAAGCAATAAAAGAAAGGCTCAGCGCCAAGAAAATAATCAGGTTTTTCATTTTCATCAATTTTAAAGGTTAATAAAATTTTATAAGAGGTACAGTTAATCGTCAAAGAAAACTATCTAAGGCTAAAATTATGGTATTTTTTATAACTTTTATATTTTACTTTTATAGTTTATTTTTTAAATTTTTGCTTTAGAGGTTGTTTGTTACATAATGGGATTTGACAAGCTAATCTCAGAAATGCTCCAATAGATTTTCTTAGTTTTTAATTCCTTTTTGCAACAAAATTGCAAAAAGAGTTGTAATATAGCGTTCGCAATTATGTTTGGCTTTTAAAAACCAAATAAAAAATACTAAGCATCAATTATTTATGCATGAAAATTTTTGGCCGGCATTTTTACTGACCATCTTTGCAGGTCTCTCAACCGGAATAGGCAGTTCAATAGCATTTTTTGTAAAAAACAGAAATAATACAAAATTTCTTACGCTTTCGATGGGCTTTGCTGCGGGAGTGATGATCTATGTTTCCTTTATGGAAATATTTCCTCATGCCCTCAATGCATTGGATAATATCAGTTCTGAAGACGGCAAGGGAGGACATTCCTACCGATATATAGGCATCATAGCATTTTTTGCCGGGATGTTACTTGTGGCGCTTATCGATAAAATAGTCCCACACGATGACAATCCGCATGAGTTTATGACAGCCGAAGAAAAAGAAGCTGCCGAGGCTGATATAGAAGCCATTAAAAAAGGAAATGAAGTATCACCTGCTGGTAAAAAAAGATTGATGCGCATAGGGATGCTCACTGCCACTGCGCTGGCATTGCATAATTTCCCCGAAGGAATTGCAACCTTTGTTTCTGCCTTGGAAAGTGTCTCGCTCGGATTTACAATAGCCGTGGCCATCGCACTGCACAACATACCTGAGGGAATAGCAGTATCGATGCCGGTTTACTATGCTACAGGGAGCCGTTCGAAAGCATTCTGGTATTCTTTTTTATCTGGAGTGGTAGAGCCTTTGGGTGCAATTCTTGCATATTTTATCCTGATGCCTTTCTTGAATGAAATGATGATTGCAATTCTACTATCAGGGGTTGCAGGCATCATGGTTTTTATCGCACTCGATCAGCTATTGCCGGCTGCTGAGGAATATGGCGAACATCATATCAGTATTTATGGTATGGTAGCCGGTATGGCAATGATGGCTTTAAGTCTGCTGATGCTGAATCATGCCCATTGATTTAAACATTAGGCTGTTTTCCATTTTTAAATATTATCTTTGCCCCTTTATTGCTTGAAAAAGTAAGATTTATGAGCGAAAAAATTCAAATACTGGAAATCAGATCAGAGCTTGGAGCCGGAACCCGCGGTGCAAGCTTAGGTATCGGTGCTATAAAAGTTGCATCGCTCAAAGTTGGCGACCCTTATTTTGCACAATATCCATTGCATCTTGTACCAAATGAAAATGAGCTGCTGTTTCGACCAACACAGACAACAAGGCACGCAAAATATATAAAGGGTATTCTGAAAGTTTACAACTATGTTGCCGAGGCAATGGATGAACTCCTGCACGAACGCACCGAATTTATAGTGATACTATCGGGCGATCATTCCTCGGCTGGTGCATCTATCTCGGGCCTAAAAACAGCTTTTCCTGAAAAAAGATTGGGTGTAATCTGGGTAGACGCGCATGCAGATATGCATACACCTTATACTACTCCATCCGGAAATTTGCACGGCATGCCGCTGGCACTGAGTCTGGGTTTCGACAATTTGGACAAAAGACGCAATGACCCCTCTCCCGAAGTGAGCATGTATTGGAATCAGTTAAAATATGTTGGCAACATCGCCCCCAAAATTTATCCCGAAGACCTGGTTTTTATCGCCCTGCGCGATACCGAAGAGGAAGAAGATTTCCTAATAGAACAACATGAAGTAAAGACATTCAGAGTGAAAGATGTAAACGAACGCGGTGCTGTAAAAATAGCAGAAGAAACCCTCGATCATCTTAAAAATTGCGACATGCTCTATATCTCCTTCGATGTTGACAGTATGGACTGTAACCTTGTATCTAAAGGGACTGGAACGCCTGTTCCTGATGGACTTACAATCAGTCAGGCCGAGCAGTTACTTTGTCGGCTGGCAGCAGATGAGCGTCTTAATTGCATGGAAGTGACAGAGGTAAATCCGCTCTTGGATGAAAAATGCAATGTCATGGCCGAAACAGCTTTTCAGGTACTTCGCAAAGTAACCGATGTAGTTGAAACAAGACTAAGGAAGAAAAGCCTCTGATCATAGAATTAAAGATTGAAAGAGCAAAAGCGGAAAGATAAGTCTCGTAAAAATGACGAGATTGAAGCGGAACCGATCTCGTCCCAAGACGAGCGCGCTCCACGCAGTGAAAGAACAGAAGTTTCGAGAACCAAAGCTCCGCGAAGCGAAATGAATTTTTAAAAACGGTTTTAACCTTTGTAAAAAATAGCAAAAGAGCGCAGTATTTTAATGCCGCTGCAATTGAATTCATTAAGACTATGTCAATCAAAAAAGCCACCCCTTTCGGCGTGGCTCAGATGTTTGAATTTAGTTTTGTTTATGAAAATTATATTTTAGTTCACACTTAATTCACTTGTATTACCTGAAGTTGAAAGTGTATTTATTTTTCTGAGTGTAACAACTGTTTCGAAATAACTTTTGATAACAAGTTCATTCGGATCGGTCGGAGAGAAAATCAGTTGAAATTCGCCATCGAATAAATTGTACAG
>CAMDAB010000100.1 GCA_945888475.1 Saprospira grandis DSM 2844
AGCTTAGGGCAAACTAAAACAGCGATTCAACATAGCCCAACAGATTTTTTTAATGGCTTTAGCCTAAAAAAATAAAATAGCAGAGGAGCCCTATGCTTTAGCTTAGGGCAAACTAAATCAGCGATTATTTACAGTCCCAAGTTAAAACCACCAGATTTTTTTGATGGCTTTATAGCCAAAAAAAATAAAACAGCTTAGGGCAAACAAAATCAGCATTTTAACATAGAATAATAAAAATTCATAGCAGCAATAAATTTTTTATTTGATAATTCATTTATTTACAAATTTTTAATAATTTTAATTTCCTAATTGAAAACTACTGACAAACAAACACAATGCGAAAAAAAATATTGTTCTCTTTGTTATTGATTCTTACTGGGTCTTTTACATTATTTTGCAAGCAAAGTCTGGCAATTACGCGATATTCTTTAACCAAAAATATTGAACAAGATTCCAGTGAATTAGAGTTCAAAACTTTCAAAAAAGCAAAGTCTTTAATGACAAAGAAAGATTATCAGGGCGCTGTTAAGGAATTGGAATCAATAAATACTTCCAGTGCCTTTTTGAAACAGATGCTGATAAACTGTTATATTGAATTAAAAAATTTTCCAAAAGCCAGAATAACACTAAAAGAATATTACAATTCAGATGGACAGAGTCCTAGTTTGGTGAGTACTATGAAAGAATTGGAAAAGAAAATTGCGACAGCTTATTCTGAGGATTCAACTAGTTATCAAAAATTCAAAGAATCGAGCACAGCACTCAAAAACTATATTAAAGGATGCCCCTACTCCTTCTTTGCTAAAGAGGTAATGGATAGAATTGATGAACTGGATTATAAGCAGGCAGAATCTATTAATACAGAAGATGCCTATATGAATTATTTATCGGTGCATCCAAACGGGAACTATACCTCTGAAGCAAAATCAAATATCAAACTCCTAGTTTCACAACAAAACGACATATTAAATCAAGATGCAATGAAGTATGATAGACTTGCAAATAAATACATGGTGAAAGTCGGTTTATATTCAACTTTGGCAGTAGCTGGAGGAATAGGTACCTATTTTACAGCAAAAAAATTTATTCAAAATAACAATTTACCTGGTCAGAAAACAATGGGTATAAATGATTTATTGCTTGCAGGATTTTCAGTGACAGCACTCTGCTCAGGGATTATGGCATTCAGAATCTTAAAAGATGTAAATAGGTATAAAAGGAATGCCAGAAATTCCCGTTCCCAAATCAGACAAATACCGTCCTTTTCCCAAATTCGCCTATCCCCTTTTACTGACTTTAGTACAACAGGTGGTATTTCTTTAAATATCAAATTTTAAATCTTATGAAACGATTATATAACTATATTTTCTTTATTCTGCTATTTTCCTGTAAAACCCTTTTTGCTCAGTTTCCGGAGAAAGACAGAACTGAGGTGATAGATGGTTTCATTCCATTATCAAGAGAAAGTGGAAGTATAACTTCAAAAATGAATAATTTTGCCCATTTAAAAGATGGACACATTGTAGATGTTCCAATAAAATACTGCTTTATAAATTGTTTTGGAGAAATTTATATTTGGATCTCTCAATACCCTGTAAATATCAAATCTTCAGGTTTCTATCGATATGAAGGTAAATCCTATAAAATTTCAAAATATGTACCTACCTTCAATATTGATACTTATGACAACTTCAGTCCTTAAATTGATCTTATAGTTGGTGTGGATTTCAATGGAATGAGAGTTGCAGATGTTAAGGTAACTAATCTGATTAGTTGGGATTTCGGAGGTTGTCTCGGACAATCAATTCCTTTGGTTGACGATGGTGAAACCAAAACGAAAAATGGATGGTCAAATCAAGATATTTTACCCTATTTAAAAAAATTACAAATTGGGATGATGATGATCACAGAGGGCCACAGCCGAGATTACGAAATCGAGGAAGCCATTCGTCAAAAATTATTTGAAGAGAAAAATATAGCCAAAAAAAATCAGATTGACAGTTTTTACAACGAATACATCAAAGAGGCGAATGCCATTCTGGCACAAAAGGATTATGAAAAAGCTAAAGCTAAATTCAAACAAGCCAGCGATCTAAAGAGAAATGAACCCTATCCAATTTCTAAAATTGCAGCAATTGATAAGATTCTGGATGAACAAAAAAATGAGATAAAATTCAATAACCTGGTTGCTGATGGTGATCGTTTCACGGCAAGTGATAAAAAAACAGAAGCAAGGACTGCTTATAGGGAGGCTTTGAAAATTAATCCTAACAATACAATTGTACAATCTAAATTGGATGCTCTAGGAAAAGATGAACTTTCAGACTTATTGGAAGAAATAAAAAAAATGACCAATGGTTTTCAATACATTGAGCCTGCTTTTGAGAAAAGGACTCAATATTTCGATAATACGTGGGGGATAAATATCGGAAAAGAAAAAATTATAACTAATAAATTCGAATACGATTCAGAACAAATTACAGCTGGGAACTTGAGTCCTTTCTATTATAAAAGTAAGGCAGATGGGGATAGTGAATATAAAATAAGTCAAGGGGATGGAAAAAACATCTATAAATTACCCTTAAATAAAATAGATTGGATTTATAAAAGCAATAACGATAAATCTAATTTAGATTTTAATTATGTCACCATAAAAGGAAGAGATATGTATAATAGTTCATTAGATATCATGTTATATTATAATAATCAAGATATAGATAAAGCAATTTCATTACTAAAAAGGGCTGCTACATTAGCAGGTTCAAAAATTAAATAATTTATTAAATTCTATTTATATTATTTCTTATTACAAATGCAACCAAAAACCAACTCAATCCAACTATGAAAAAAATTTACGCTTTAGCACTGCTGTTTTTTACGCAATTGATTTTTGCACAGAATACGATCAGGATTAGCTTTGGCAACGGCTTTTAAAAGGCCTAAAAAAATAAATTTAAAATACAGTCCCAGGTTAAAACCCCGGCCTCATCTGCTACACTAAAATCTGAGCTTACCCCGAAAGCTTTCGAGAGCCGTCAGATTTTTTTATTTAATTCTATGCCTGTATTTTCTGCCGTCTTTGTGCTTGAGGATAACAGCATTATCGCCCTCTTTATAGTCTACGTCCGTATATTCGATGGGTACAATAACTTTATCGCCCAGTCCAACAACACCAATTTTTCCCTTTGTCTGAACCAAAAAAGAGTTGTTTGGCAAAACCATCAGATCGTCATATTTCGAGGGGACAATGACTCCCTGTTTCAATGATACGATTCCCCATTTGCCATTTTTTGCCGCAAAGAAATAGCCATTCTCAGGTCTGAAATCAAATTCTGTATAATCAATTGGAATCATCACCTGATTGTAACTATTGATCACGCCCCATTTACCAGCTTTTTGCACCATATAAGTTTTGGCGTCAATAAACATTATTTTTTCATATTCAGGTTGTATGATTATCCGCTTATCTTCAAGCGCAACTCCCCATTTCTTGCCACTTTTAATAGTGAATTGTCTGTATTTATAAAAATATACCACATCGTTGTAAACCAAATCGAAATAGGGTTGACCTTCATAAAGATAATCTTTCATATTCCCCTGGGACACTCTGATTTTGTATGATTCATCATCGATGCCAATATCGTCGTAGACCAGTTCGGCTGCTATTTTGGGACCTGCCGAGTCGATTTGTACAAGTCCATATTTTCCGTTTTGTTTAACCTTCAGGGTTCTGAGGTAGGAAGCAACAAAAGGTTTCATATCTTCATATTCCAATTTCAAAACTGGTTCAGCAAGATTATCAAGAAGCCCCCATTTGCCATTTTTATAAACCAAAAACAGTTCATTAAAAAACTCAATGCGCTCGTAAAGGTACTTTTCTTCGGGTGAACATGGATTTGCACTTTTCTGAATCCATTGGTATACCGACCAGTAAGTACTTCCATTTTGAACCAAACTCAGTTGTGGCGATGCATTCTCATACAGATTATCGAAGCAAACTGGTATAAACTCCTTGCCTTCTTTTGTCAACATGCCCCATTTGCCATTTTTCTTCACTTTAAATTCATAACCGTTTGTTTGAATTTCGTCGTAAACAGGTTCAAGCAAAAATGAACCGTCAGTATTCAAAACACCAGATTTATTCTCTTTTTGCACAATAATTCGCTGTGGCGAGAGCTGAAATTTGAAATCCAGTCTGTCATAAACTGCAGGTATCCATTCTTTTCTATCAGCTTTTAGCAAACCCCACTTGCCGTTTTGCCTGATTTCATAATAGGCTAGTTTCTGCCCCGCCCTGTAACGGAAAAGAATGGTATCGAAAACAGGCTCTGTAATCCATTTTTTGGTATCGTTCTCATAAAATCCCCATCGTGTTTTGGTGCCATCATCTATTCTGTAGATTTGATCGAGGTAATAGGCGGTGTCGGGAAGGGATATGGGGTCGGGCTTTTGTGCGAAGAGGGCACTAGAAAATACCATTAAAAAAAATATAATATGTTTCAATGTATTTTTTCGTTTAATTATAAGTCTCATATCCCTAATTTTACTCGAAATAAGTTAAAATTTTACAATTTAATCATTTACCTACCCAACTATTTCTTTAAATGCATCCGCTACAATTCCGTACTCAAAAACAAAACCAGCATCTTCAAGTTTTTTCGAGATTACTTTACGACTTTTTAGAATGAGTTCGGGTTCGGTCTGAATGAGTACTGCACCAAAACTAAGCAACCAAGCTGGCATTGGCATTCCTATGGAAATTTTCAGTGTTTTTCTGAGTTTCGCCATAAATTCTTTGTTGATGACGGGGTTGGGGGCAGCGCAATTGATTGCCCCGCTCAGATCAGGTTTCTCAATCAAAAACTCAACAGTTCTTGCAAAATCTTTGATATGCACCCAACTGATAAATTGATTACCAGGACCTTGCGTGCCACCCAAAAAATTCCTGGTTAGACCTAAAATCGGTTCCATTGCTCCTCCGTTTTTACCTAACACGATGGAGCAGCGAAGGGCTATTTTCCTTACAGATTCTATTATCGGAGCCTCATAAAAAGTTTTTTCCCAAGCCTGACAAACTGACATAGAAAAATCGTTTCCGCTTAATCCATTGTACTCATCATTTGCAGGCCTATCTCCACGGGTATCTTGGTAATAAGTTGCCGAACTTGAATTAATCCAGAGTTTTGGCGGATGAACACATTTTGCGATGGCTTCTCCCAAAATTTTGGTAGAGTCAATTCTTGAATTCAGAATTTCAGCTTTATTCTTTTTGGTATAGCGGCAATTTACTGTTCTACCGGCCATGTTAACAATAACGTCGGCGCCATCAATTTCTTTGAACCATTCGCCAGGATTTTTTCCGTCCCAATGTACAAATCTAATATTTTTTGCGCTTTTGCCGACAGATCTCGACAATATGACTACTTCCCAGTTTTTATCGGAAAAGTAATTTGCAAGGTATAAGCCAAGATAACCGGACCCTCCGGGAATAATCATTTTCAAAGCCTGATGTTTTTAATTTGAATCAATTTTAACCAAATATAGTGACAATTCAATAAAATCAGGCTTATTGCAAAAAAATATTATTACATATCCTAACTTTGCTCCCATGATCCTCAAAAAAATAAAAAACTTTCTAGCCGATCTGTTCGAGCCTGATATTATCAACGACTTTGTTGATGACGGAAGACCTTATGAGCTGATTCCACAAGAGAGGATTTTCATGGAATCGAGCGTTAAAGGTGATTACAGACTGTTTGCCCTAAAAAATGGTTTTATTGCAGCATGGGGCAAAAGCCTTTCGGCAAGAAATTTTGATGGAGAAAAACTCTGGACCCTTGAAAACTGGGCAACAGCAATAGCAGTAGATCCCGACGGGTTATTATTTGTTGCAGCTGACGGCAATCGAATCTGCCTTTTCGACACAAAAAATGCAAATCAACTTTCTGAGCCTGTCCATTTGCAATCTTACATCGATTTTATCCTTTGGCTCGACAGAGATAGCTTTGCAGCCAGCGACGGTAAAGATATTCTCATTTTCAACAGGCAGGGCCTTCAAACAGATACCCTGCAGGGTGCTGTTCCCGAAGATGGATTCCTGGGCGGAATTGCAGCGGAACCAGGAAATAGCGCAGTCATTACTGTTTTAGATGTAAATGAACATCTGCTTAAAAAAATTGACATTAAAAAAAGACAACTGATCCGGGAGAAAGATGTAGACGCTGCAGAACAGCTCCTCTCCGACCCCACTCAGCCTTGGGTTTGGACAACTGTGGTAAATGGAACCGAACTTCAGGAAATAAGAATCTACGACTCAAAAAGATTGAGAGAGCGCATTGCTATTGTATTTAATGGAAAAAAAGGGGTGAGACCCATTACTCAGCCACCCAATGACCTCAGTTTTCACAGTTTTATTTCGCTCCCCTCGCTGAGTCCGCGCAGACAGTATTTTCTGGTGAATGACAACTCCGGGCTGCTTTGGCTCATTGATGCCCGCACAGGCGACAAAAGAAGAATTTTTCGCCGCAATCTCCTCGAATTTGTACTGCATACAGTTTGGATAGACGAGGAACATTTTGTTGCTATGCTCGACGGGGGTGCTGTTGCCAAAATGAGTATCAGAGGTAGGGAGTTGATTTGGAAGCAATTGGATATGTAGGTTTTTACATTGGGAAACGCTGCCTGCGGCGCGTTTTTTTATTTGGAAAAGTTTTCAACTATGACAATCTGTTAGTTTTTTGCGCAGTAAAATACCAGTATTTTGAGTATCAAAATCTAGCCCCGATAGCTATCGGGGTCAGTATTGTCCATTAAATCCGCGTTTAGAATTATCTCAAACCCGAAAGTGATTTTTCCTTTTCTCCCTGTGAGATTTCAAAATCGATTAAATATGACTTTCGTGCATTGGCAAAATCTCTATTGCTCTGTCATCGAGCTTAAAACGGTCTCCATTTGCTAAAATATGTGTAACCATATTTGACAAAGACATGGCAGTGCCCACCTTGAGCAAATGTTGATTATTGTGCGACAATCCGCTCGGATCGAACAGAATTACCATGCCTGAGCCAATAACTCTGAATTCTACACCATTTTTAATAATGACACCTGTATCTTCCGAAAGTCCCAACCCCATAAGATGCGGAAAAATTGCACAGGCCTCGGCCAGACGGCCAAATCGGCCTCTTTTAACAAAATGAGAATCAATAATTAACTCGGGCACAAAGCCCATTCCGATTTTCATCAAAACATTGCCCTTGAGCAGCGCTTCTGTAGAGGAGCCGCCGGCAATCATTTCGTGCGACATACACATGGCTCCAGCCGAGGTGCCTGCCAGAACAAAATCAGACTCATTGGCAAGTTTCTCGTTGATGAGTTCATGCAGCTTTGTCATGCCTATAAAGTTGACGATTTTTGACTGATCGCCACCCGAAAACATCATACAACGTGCATTTTTCACCATTTCTAAAGCTGCAGGATCCTCAGCCTCTTCACGCGATTGAATATTCAGAATATGCAGATTGGTACAGCCCAGTTTCCCAAAGGCGCTGAGGTAATTCTCGGCAACTTCATCGGGAATAGAAGAAGCTGTAGGCACAATGATAATTTTCTGCTGATTGCCTCCGCTCTCCCTCACAACATGCGCAAGGATGCCCTCTTGTATAAAATCGATACCGTAGTATTCGTTCTCTCCCTTATCTTCATTGCCCCCTATAGGTATGAGGATTCCTTTTATTTGTTTTTGCATTGAAATCTATTGTTCAGATTGGTTATTTTAAAAAGTGCGCACAAATCTAAAAATAATTTTTAAATACCTATTTGTTTTAAATCGAGACTGATTCGTAAATATCAATCATTATCCCGTTTTCGTCTTTTTTACGCATCTTTTTAATTTTTCTTACAGATTTTTTCGATGCTCTGGCAAAAGATTTTGGTCTGATGACTACCCCGCGGTATTGACAAAGCGATTTTATAAATTCTGCTCCAAAAAAGACCAGTTGCGCCGAATAATATACCCATATTAGAATGGCAATGAGCGAACCTGCCGCACCGTAGGCATTGATTACTCCAGCTCTTTTCAGGTAATATGCCATAAGCAATTGTCCAAGCCAAAATAGCAGCGATGCAAAAAAAGCACCCGCAAATACAAAACGCCAACGCAGTTTTACAGCAGGCAAAATTTTATAGAGCAGCGTAAAAAAAATGGTAATAATTGCAATGGAAACTCCCTGATTGAAAATTACCAGAAAATTATCGGAAAAATAGCTGATATAAGGTGCAAGATTTTGTGGAAAATGTTCGAGCATCCACACTTTATTGGCCTGTACATAATTTGTAATGGCAAATAAAAAGCCATTGATCAAAATGGAGAAAATAAGCAGGGCGCCAATACTCAACACCATGACAAGCGATAACGCCCTGTTGATGAGCATTTGTAAAAAACTGATTTTCTGATCTGTCTGCACAACTGAAAAAATCCTGTTGAAGGTCGACTGCATGGCATTAAAAATATTGGTTGCAATAAATACTAAAAATGCAAATCCAAAAATTGTCATCCACCAGTTTGTTGAAGGACTTCCTATATTTTTAACCGCATCCTGTATCTGTAATGCCGGATTTTCACCGACAAACTTCACCAATGTGCTGTACACCCTTCCCTCTACGGCAGCCTCGCCCAGGAAAAATCCCACAAGTGCAATAACAATAATTAAAATAGCCGGCAAAGAAAAAATAGTATAATACGCAATTGAAGCACCCATATGCCAAACTTTATTACGGTTATAGCCTCTTACTGTGTTTCTTAGGACTATAAAAACCGGTCTGATAAATTTACGGATGATATTTTTTAGAATGCGTATCATTTTCCCTTTGTATATTGGAACACAAAAGTAAACCTTTTCTGGGAAAATACAAAAGGCCGGCACATGGCCGACCTTTTGCAGAACAAATCGTTCCTTTATTTACTTTTCATCCCGCAGTGCTCTACGCAGAATTTTACCCACATTTGTTTTTGGTAGTTCGTCGCGGAAAACAACAACACGAGGTCTTTTGTACCCTGTGAGGTTTTCATTACAATGCGCCATTACTTCTTCCTGTGTTAGCGATGCGTCTTTTTTGACAACAAATACTTTCACGGCCTCACCCGATTTTTCATCAAGCACTCCAATGGCTGCTGCTTCGAGAACTTTAGGATGAGCTGCGAGTACTTCTTCAATTTCATTCGGATAGACATTGAAGCCGGAAACCAAAATCATATCCTTGATGCGGTCAACAATTTTGACAAAACCATCCTCATCCATGACACCAACGTCGCCGGTACGTAACCAACCTTCGGATGTGATGGTACTTGCTGTTGCTTCGGGTTGGTTGTAATAACCTTTCATTACCTGTGGGCCTTTCACCTGAATTTCGCCGGCCTGCCCCAAAGACAACTCGTTGTTATCTTCATCGCAGATTCTTACCCAGGTTGATGGAACGGGCATACCTATAGTGCCAATACGTGCATTGCCGCGCAAAGGATTGACAGATACAACGGGTGAAGATTCGGTCATTCCGAAACCTTCTGTGAGTGTAATGCCCGTTAGTTCTCTCCAGCGTTCGGCAACGGGTCTTTGTATGGCCATTGCACCACCTACTACGACTTTAAGTTTTGAGAAATCGAGTTTTCTGAAATCTTCATTATTCAAAAGTGCATTGAAAAGGGTGTTAACCCCCGTAATAAGTGAAGGTTGTCCCTGCGCAATAATTTTAACCAATGCAGGAATATCTCTTGGATTGATGACAAGAATATTTTCGGCACCAAAGCTTCCCAAACATAGACAGTTCACTGTGAAAGAAAAAATATGGTATAGCGGCAACGGAGTCAAAACACGTTCAATACCTTCTTTCAAATCAGCATCGGCTATCCATGCTTTTACCTGAAACATATTGTAAAGCATATTGCTGTTGGTAAGCATTGCTCCTTTTGAAATACCGGTTGTTCCTCCAGTATATTGAAGGAGAATTACCTCATCTAATCCAGTTTTATGTATTTTCAGGTTGGCAGAATTTCCTTTTTTAAGTGCTGTAGTAAATTTAACAGCTCCCGGAAGATTATATTTAGGAACCATCTTTTTGATATTCCTAACCACAAAATTGATAACAGTACCTTTAATACCACCAAACATTTCTCCGATGCTGGCAATGATGATATGTTTAACCTGCGTTTTGGCGATTACTTTTTCCAGTTCGAAGGCAAAATTTTCGGCAATTACAACTGCCTTTACACCTGCATCGTTGAACTGATGTTCAATTTCGCGACCAGTATATAATGGATTGGTATTTACCACGATAAGCCCCGCACGCATTGCTCCAAACAATGCAATTGGATATTGCAAAAGATTGGGCATCATCAGGCCAATTTTATCTCCGGGCTGTAAACCAAGGGACTGCAGATAGGCGCCGAATGCTTTCGATTTTTGATCGATATCGGCAAAGCTCAATGTTTTTTTGGAACTACCCACTACGCTGGTGTACGCAGGGCGGTCTTTAAATTTTATAAGTGTGTCGTTGATAAGGTCTACCAAACAGGTATAGCCTTCAATGTCAATATCGTGGGGAACACCCGTCGGATAATTTTTGAGCCAAATACGTTCAGCCATAATTCAATAATTTTTAGTCGTTTAAGTTCATGTTGCTTCGAAACAAAAGTAACACTATCTTATTAACTAAACAAACAATTGATTTAATGAGCTGAAAAATTATTTTAATCTTTAGGATTTAGCTTTTCTATTCAGGATTTCGGTCATTTTTTGGGCATAAGAAGATCGAAAAAGTAGGTCTGAACCAGAAAGTTTTTTAACCCATCTTATTCCTGAAACAGCGTTGCTAAGCCAAATCTCCTCGGCATCATATAAATCTACAGATGTTATATGTCCTTCTGTGAGCTCCAGACCTAATTCCTCGGCCGACTCAATTATCTTACGACGGCAAACGCCTTGTACCGGTCCCTCAGCGACCGAAGGTGTAAGCAATTGCTCTTTTTTTAATATAAAAATATTCGAAGAACTGGCCTCAGCAATTCCACCGATTGAGTTTAGAATTAGGGCATCGTCCCAGCCCATTTTTTTCTTGTGCATTGCCGCCATCACGTAGGGGAGCCCAGAACAACTTTTTATACCGGATAAAATATCGGGAGCAATTTTGACATCCGGGTAAATACCAATTTCGAGGCCTTTCTCATTCAGCACAAAACAAGATTGAGTCAGTGGGTAAGTTTCTATTGTCCAGGCTATGGTATTGTTTTCAGGGCAATAAAAACCGGGGGAATTTCGCCAAAAAGTTATGCGAACCCGCCATGAAGACAGGTTCGCAGTATTATATTCTTTTATAAAATTTAAAATTTCTAGCTCGAGCCATTCGGCCGAAAAATCCTCAGGCTTATCAAAAGAAAGTATATCGAAGCCTTGGCTGAGTCTTTCGAAATGCTCATTTAGAAAAACAATTTTGGAGTTAATTACTCTTAAGGTCTCAAAAAGCCCATCGCCGTATTTAAAACTGCGGTTTAGAGAAAGATCCTTCATTGTTAAAGCTGAAGTCGAATGTCTTTAAGCTCTAATAGTTTTTTGTTTTCTTTGATGGAAAGAATTATAATTGATACCTTGACAATTTCATCCGCCGAAAACTCCTGCAAAGGTATAGTCCAATCTTTCAGCTCAACAGTACCTGCATAGTCACCACCTTTGTCAAAAATATCCAAAGTAGCTTTATTCAGATCGAATGCTGCAGTGATGTTAGAACCGTCCGATTTTTTGAAAATCTCAAGTTTTTTGGTCTGCTTATTAACTTTTACAGTAATATCGGCAGCAGTGTACTGAGCAAAGGAATTGACATTACTGAAAGCCAATAGACCTAAAATCAGGAGCATCAGATTGATTGTTTTCATAGTTTGTATTTTTGCGCTGTTTTGTCAGCTGCAAGATAACAATATAACGTTAAAATCCTGCAAAATAGTTCATCAGATAACACAAACTATTGCTTAGTGTTTTAAATTTTTCTTCAATAAGGTAGCAGTTCCTTCTGTGTGGACTAGTGCACCTTCCGCATTTTGCGAAAGTTCGGCCGCATTAGCCTCGTCTGTATCAATATGCATTTCCAGTTTAAATTTCGATGAAACCCTAATGAGTACGTTACCGAAAGTGAGCGGACGTGAACCATTTTTAACTTCAACCTCTACAATATCGCCGTCTTCTACTCCAAAAACTTCGGCATCTTCGGGAGTCATATGTATGTGACGCCAGGCACAGATTACACCTTCTTTCAAATTCACTTCTCCTTTGGGGCCGACAATTTTAGTACCTGGTGTATTTTCAACCTTACCCGATGCCCTTACTGGAGCGTCGATGCCGATAAAAAACTCATCGGTTCTTGATATTTCCAATTGATTTAACTCGCGGCAGGGGCCCAGGATTCTAACCCGCCCTAAGGAGTTCTTTGGCCCTACAACAGTTACCATTTCATTTGCAGCAAATTGACCAGGTTGTGAGAGCGGAGCCTTTTCGGTCAATTTATACCCTGCTCCAAAAAGTTGTTCAACAGCTTCCTGCGTCAGGTGCAGGTGACGTGCCGATATCGCAATGGGAATAGTTGGCACAGTGTTCACTTTATTGCCTTCATTGATGATACGTGCTGTTTCATCCGCAATTGCCTTTTCCTCGTCAGTTTTTATTGCCAGCAGTTTTACACGGCTGTTGGCTGCATTAAAAAATGTAAATGGATTTTCATCCGACACCTTAAGGTCATTATTCAGATCTTCATCGGCCAAAATGCCCATGTATTCCATCCTCTGTGTAACACGCTGACGAACCACATTGCTATTTTCCCCTATTCCCCCCGTAAATACAATGGCATCAGCTCCACCCATCACAGCTGCATATGCACCAATATACTTACGCAGACGGTGGGCAAAAACCAACAGCGCAAGTCGACAGTCTTCATCGCCTGTAGCAGCCTTATCAATAATATCGCGCATGTCATTGCTGTGGTTTGAAAGACCTTTGAGTCCACTGTCATTATTAAGTATTTTATCTAATTCATCCATGCTCATCCCCTCTTCGCGTGCTATGTGCAACAGAATTCCTGGATCGATATCGCCTGCTCTACTGCCCATAACCAAACCCTCAAGCGGCGTAAGTCCCATGCTGGTTTCAACCGAGCGGCCGTATTCAATTGCGCAGACACTGGCTCCATTGCCCAGATGACAGCTTATAATGCGCAGATCTTTCAGTTCGCAGTTCATAGCTTTTGCGGCCATATTGGAAACATACTGATG
>CAMDAB010000101.1 GCA_945888475.1 Saprospira grandis DSM 2844
AAAGTGCGAAGGAAATAAGGGCTCACACAGTTTTTTCGGGTGAAGGAATAGTCACACCTATTTCAAGCTCGAAAAAACGAGTAAGTGCTTAGTTTCAAAGCAATTTTGGGTTGTAATAGAATTTCTAATGACGGATTTGGGTTTAAGTATATTTTCAAATGCACATTATGTTTTATCTGAGTTAGTTGTTAAAAATAACACTTTATTCAGATGTATGATGGACAAATCTCGTCATGAGTGGATAATCCTCCACAGTGAAACATGAAAGGAGATAGCCTAAAATTAGTTAAGAGATAGGCTTACTGAGGGTAAAAAGATCAACTATTCTCGTTAGCAAATGAGAACGCTCCACGCACTGAAATATGGAAGGAGATAGCCTAAATTGCTAAAGAAATTATGCTCCATGCTGTGAAAGGATGACTATGCCGAGCTTCGCATGAAGGATGAAGGAAAAATTCTCCTTATCTCCCTACGAGAATTTTAGACGACATTCCTTTTTAAGAATTTACTTTTAGAAAGCGCCATCCACCTTATCCTTAAATATTGACTGCATTGCAGAATTTCCTGGAACAATCTCGATGCTTTCACCATTTTCGGTCTTCAATTTCAGGTCCTTTTTCTTAATAGCTGTTAGTGCTGCCATATAGTTCACATTTGATGAAACAGTAGACATAATACCATTGCTGTACTGAAACAAATACCAATCGCCATTTGGAGAACTGAAATAGAAAGTAAGCACATCGCCACGGGCAGGGTCGGGAAGCACCTCAATAGCACCGCTAAGCACTTGTCCGATATGTTTACCCTTCATATTCGAAAGCGTTATTTTGCCACTTGAGACAAACGACTGCGTTTTCTCACTCCATTTCATAGTCAAACGAGGGAAGATAAAAGTATGTTTGAGCTCCGCCGGAGCCTGCAAGATGTTTTCATCCTCCATTTTTTCAAACATTTTCGTCATAATTTTATCATCCCTGATGATGTTAGCCAATCTGCTTTTTATTTTCAGGTTGTTCGAGCTGGTATACATGATTTTATCCATCGATTCTTCGCTCGAGGTTAAATCGCTGAAAATGACATTTGACAGTACATCGGGCAAAGGAAAATCGAGCAGCATAGCCGAGTTGAACTGATAAATTGTTTTGTTGCTGTCGAGCGGCAGCGTAAAGCTCATTTCACCGGCACTTATAATATTGAATTGCGGCAGTTTTCCACCGTTAAGCCCTTTGGCAAAATCGAAACGACCAACAATATTGACAACTGTATCAATTTCAGAAATTGTTAGCAGGTTTCCAACAGAGTCAGGATTTTTGATTTTTAAGGAGTCGCCAAAACTATATATTCGGTTTTTGTCATCGAATTTAATAATACCTTCCGATGTAAAAATCGGACGATCATTTCCAGCAAGTTTTTGGGATAGAATACGTGGGTAAAGATGTAGAGAATCCATACCCATAAACAGACCTACATAAAGTTTTTCACCCTCCGGGTTTTCCGGGACCGTAAAATCTATCATTACGTCTTTTTTATCAATCCTTGACTTGATAGAGAACCACTGCGGTTTTGGAATCACATCCGAACGTAGTTTCGCATAACCATCAAAATCAAGATTCTTTGACTGCGCACTCATTTTGATATCACCTTTAAACATAGAACCTTTGTCGAGATAGAAACTGTCCTGTCCGCCTACAGAACCATTACCTGAAGTGATGCCTTCAATTACCTTGATCTCCTTAAAGAGAATTTCCTGTTCTTTTAGCCCATCTATATTAAATTCGAGAAAGCCAGAGGCTTTGTATTCGCCTTTGCTGATTACATCAATTTTCGCTTTTACAATCTGGTGATTCTTATTGGAAGTGTCGGCAATGATACGAGCTTCCTCAAAAGATTTCATCATAGCAGCGCCAGTTACATCTACAATGCCACCCTTGGGAATGATAAAAGCGTCGGCAATTCTTATATCTTCCACGCCATTTACCCTGAAACTACCCAGCTCAATGTCGTAAGTTGCCTGTGCCGCTTCAAAAGATAGAGAGTCCTGACCCTGACCAAGTGCTAAAAATTTCCCTGGATTACCGCTACTCGATTTAATGTTTACAATTTTTTTATCAAAATCCCAACTGAAAATATCCAGTTCAGTTTTGTATTTATTGTAAGGCATATCTGTCATGAGCGTTTTTGTTGCCTTGTAATCTGCCTTTCTGCTTTTAAAATCAAGGGCAATTTCGGCATCTTCCTGCCTGAATGCAGGTTCTTTTTCTCCGGGTTTTTTAATTTCGAAAATAGAGGTAGTTGATTTAACGGTATTCTTTCCAAAAACCAGATCGCCGGTTGGATTCGCTTTAATCATACCTTCTTCCCAATCGAAGACACCATAGCCAAGCAGCCCCTTTTTGGTAAGGTGCAAAAGTCCTGTGAGTTTGTGTTCTCTTTTGTCGTAAAAACGGAAAGGCGCATTTTTGGTGACATCGGTTTCAATAAACATAGAGTCTTTATATGGAATCCAGTCGATGAATACTGAATCGGCATAAACTCTCGGAAATTCAACACCGTCCACAATATTTTCATAAATGTTGAAACTGTCTACGTCTTCGGCCAAAAACTGTTCGGGTAATAATTCAATATAATCCGATTCTATTTCAGATGTTAAGAAATTAAGTTTCCCCTTCCCAATAAGTCCTTGGTTGCTTACACCGTAAAGACCTGTATAAGTTCCTTTGCCTTTGGGATCATTCAAAACATAAAGCGGGTAACCTTTTTCAGGTGTTTCCGCCTCGAATCCAAAAGAAAGGTCGTGGTACATTACCCTCAATTTTTCATTCACAATGGGTAATATACCTGCCGAATGGAAGCTTCCGTCAAAAACCAGTACATTTGGTTCGTAGCGGTCAAGGGCATATATTTTAAAAGGATTCACCTTATAGTAAAAGTCGTGACGGCTGTATATCATATCTTTGTACTTGTTCATACGATTGAGCCTTTCGTAGTAGACATAGCCTGTGTCCGTACTTTGAAAAGAGGGTAACTTAGGATTAGGCTTTTGTTTACCCGATTTATTATTTGAAATGTCAATGATCAGATTGCCGCTTGTGTTGTATATCGGATTATTAATTAGCATAGGCCTTTCAGAAGGCGTTCCATTAGGCAATAGCTTTCGGGTTGGTTTGTAAAATCCAGCAAAAGCTTTATTCTCTTCTTTTGTGTACTGTTCGCGTTCGAAAATGAAAAAATTTATGTAATTAATAGAATCGAGTAACACACTAAACGAATCGTATTTAAACTGAAATCGCTCACCAGTAAACTGCATCAGACCGGCACTAAGGACACCGTCAAAGTCGATATCCCTGTTTTTTTTCATTTTTACTTTTTGAGCATGGGGTTTAGCATAGACCTTTCTTGCTTCCGATAATACAAAATCACTTACCCCATTGGTGGTCATAGACTTATCGGCAATATTGATAGTGGCATTGTTTTGGGCGTTTGCTTTGGTGTTTTCCGAGGTGATTTTGATACGGTCGTAGTCGTAATCGAGCATTTTTTTATTGACCGAATTCTTGAAGTGGAAAAGTTTGTCGCGCAAAATAACATGCTCATCCTTGTAATCATATGTCACAAAGCCGTCTCCTACCATGTCCTGAATAAGTCTCATGCCATTTGAACTGTTGTGCTGTGGCCCCATCACATCGTTGCAAAAACTCACAACATTTCCAGCTTCTATATATCCATTCTTATATTTTAGGGGATGGTTTTTTTCGAAATCTTTCCAGTCGTTGTAGCTTTTAATAATCTTAACAGTAGGATTTTTGGTTCTGACGATACTGTCAATTTCAGCACAGCTCCTTATATCCAATTTTTCCATACGTTTGTCGAGCATGGTGAGCAGCTCATTTATATGAATTCTTCTCGGATTATATGCCTCGACCTGAATCGTACTATCGTTGCTGGGTACCTCATTTAGTTCAGTGTCCGGATTTTCTTCCTGAGGATTGTTCTTTTTTCTTTCCTGCTCCTCCAGGTACCAGTCGGGACATTGCGAGGGATCTCTTTTGCAAAGTTCCTCCACACTTTCAGTATCGTCCCAGGGGTCGAGATTTCCATTGCATTTGCCCGATTTTCTATCCTTTTCCGATTTTTCAAGTTTTTCGGAGTAAAGTGCAAATTTTACCAACGGATTAATCGTGGTAATAGAAACATACTTTGTATTTTTCTCAGCATCAAAAAATTTATCTGAGTTAAGATCAAGTTCTTCATTTCCGTTGCCAATATTGATGTTAAGGCTGTCGATATACCATGTAATAGTAGTTACATTCATTTCTGACTGCTGCAGAGAATTGAAAAAAGGCACTTTTGCAACGGCAGATTTTCCTCTTTTTAATTCAACTTTTCTATCCTTAATATTATATACCATATAAATGCTGGGATGGAAGATTGAATCCATACCATTTTCGCCGGGAATGTACAAATTAGTAATTGCATCGGATGACACAACCCTTTCTCCCCTGATGATATCGAACTGAGGGGCAGTGGCATAAACACAAAGGTTGCCTGCGCGATTTTTAATATTGATGTAAGAACGCCCAAATTCGTCGCCATAACCTCTTACAATACTTCCCTCAAGGCGGAAACCCCCATAATAGTCAACCCCTTCTCCGATATCTTCAATTTTTATATCTCTCGAAAGAGAGGCAAAACGTGGGAAGGTAAGTCCACGGGCAGTAACCCAGTTTTCGCTTTCCTTACCTTTTGCATCTTTTACTTTTAAAAGTTCATTTCTTCGACTTACACGGTCGCTTAGAATACCATCAATTGGCGTCTTGAAAAGAGAAGGATAAACAAGCTTGGCTTTGTCAACTTTATAAGCAGATTCACGTCCGCTTATTACGAAATCATTTAAATCGCATTTGGCATCACGAGCTCCGTCCTGATCCCATTCTACTGTTGCTTTTTCTATTTTAAATTCACCGCCATTCTGACGATTGGGATAATAGACAAAACTGCATTTTTTCAGGGTCATAGAATCCAGCTTGTTTATACAAAAAAGAGTAACATCGCTATACCTTATGCTGAGTTCGTTATTTTTGAGTTCAATATTAAAATCTTTGCTGTCGGTTCGCCAATTGTGGCTACCTATCGAGATTTTGTATAAATTTCCATTGATCCAGAATTCGTTCGACCATTTTACATAATCTTCGAAAAGTTTGGTATTTCTGACATCCTGACCATTGATTACCTGAATTGAAAGTTCGAGCCATTTTTCATAATTCTGTTCCGATTCGTTGGTGTTTTGAGCAAAATCGATCATTACATTGAGCAGCGGCTGAATGAAATTGTAGCGTTTCATCTTCCTTTTTACAATGATATCTGTAATTTTAAGAAAACCATCGTAATGCTTTTCTGCAAACTTACCCTGTTTAATGGATTTCTTTAGTTCTAGTATGGTTTTTTCGCAGTCGTCTCTTTTGAATTCAGATAGCACGGTTTCTATCTCTTTGAGGAGCACTTCACGATTTTCGGAATTAAAAACACTGGTATCAATACCCTGTGCAAAAACACCTAAACTAATAAATGTAAAAATGCCAATAAGTAACAATCCTGATAAGTTTCTCATAATCAACTGTTAAATCAGTAATGTGTAAATTTTTAAAAAAATTAAATTTTTGTAAAATACAGACAACGCCAACGTTCTGTCGCCAGTTCATCTTTGAGTACAAAACCGCAGTTCACCGCTTCATTGCTGATGAGCTGTATGTCGGTATCCAAAAATCCGGAACAAAGCAGGCTTCCGCCCGATTTTGTTCTCTTTGCCAGTTCTGAAAGACTTCTTTCGATGATATGCCGGTTGATATTGGCAAGGATAACATCGTAAACATTTGTTGGTACAACATCTAAATCGCCCTGATAAACGGCAATACAAGCGGTCACATTGTTCATTTCAATATTTTCAAGACTATTTTCATAGGCCCACTCGTCAATATCAACAGCATCGCAATGTTTTGCCCCCAATTTTGCAGCCAAAATTGCCAGAACAGAGGTGCCGCAGCCATAATCCAATACTAATTTTTTGTTAAAGTCGATTTTTTCCATCGCCTGAACCATCATATGTGTGGTGGCATGGTGTCCGGTACCGAATGACATTTTAGGGGTAATGATAATTTCATGGCTTACATTTTCAGGCCGCTTGTGGAAACTTGCTCTTATTGCGCAAAAATTGTCCACAATGACAGGTTCGTATTGTTTTTCCCATTCCTCATTCCAGTTTTGGGGTGCAATGATTTCTTCCTTTATGGCCGGCCAGTTATTGAGATGACAAATTTCGGATATAAATGCTCTCAGTTCCGAATCGCAGTCGCGCTCAGGTACAAAGGCAATAAGACAGTCGTTTTTTTCTTCAAAGCCCTCAAAAGGCCATTCCGCAAGCTCGGCAAGTAGTTCCTCCTGTTTTGATCCGCTAGCTTGTGGAAATTCAAATCTAAAGTAGTTCTGCATTTTGTAAAAGATATTATTGAAACTTAAGCTATTGGTATAACTACACGAATTGTAAAAAAGTAAAATTGTTGGTATTGTTAAGTTTAATTTTTGGCCTTCTGTGCAGGCATTTAAACTAAAGTTGCAAATTAACACAATTTTGCCTAATTTTGCAGTATTTTTTATAATATTTGATTAAATCTTTTTGAACAGATGCCCGATTTAAATAAGGATCAATTGCCCGAAGATACGCCCAAACCGCGTTCATATCCTATTCCTTCGGTAATTGAAGACCTGTCGGAATGGCCTATATACAAAATGTATCAGGACAGGGACAGGTTCATGAAAGATGTGCAGGATTTTACGGTAAACCGCATTGTACAACAAAAAAAATCGGGAGATGCCTTGGCCGAAAGAATTGCTGGGGTGCTATACAGTGAACGTGAACGCATCATCGAAGATCCATGGAAAGTCGATCCGCCAGATGAGATGGACTTTTGGTCTGACATCAGAAAAAAATTACTACATGGCTCTTTCGATGGCGATAAAGAAGCTGAACAGTATAACCGCGAATTACTTGAACGAATCATACAGCGATATGTGAGGGAAATTACCGGAAATTTTAAGATTCCAACTTATAAACTTGCCAGAAAAGTATTGCCGGTTCTATTCAACCTTATTTTGAACACTATGACCTTCAAAAGGGCAAAACTTAGTGATAAACTCAAAATGACCGGCTCAATAGATGAAGTAAGGTCTCTGGTCGAAAAAGGAACT
Organism: Saprospira grandis DSM 2844; assembly: GCA_945888475.1. Lineage (GTDB taxonomy): Bacteria > Bacteroidota > Bacteroidia > Chitinophagales > Saprospiraceae > Saprospira > Saprospira grandis_C. The sequence continues at coordinate 7,243 of CAMDAB010000101.1, forward strand.
GTGATTCTAGTTCCGACACATTTCAGTAACCTTGATTCCATTCTGATAGGCTGGGCTGCCGACAGAATTGGCATGTTGGCCTTTTCATATGGAGCCGGGCTCAATCTTTACAACAACAAAATAATGTCTTTCTTCTTCAGCCGCTTGGGTGCATATACGCTCGACCGTCGAAAGAAAAATGCATTTTACCTCGAAACGCTCAAATCTTTTTCTGAACTGTCAATTGAGCGGGGAGTGCATACCCTTTTTTTTCCAGGTGGTACCCGTTCCAGGTCGGGGCATCTCGAATCGAGAGTAAAATTGGGGTTACTTGGCACAGCGGTAGATGCACAATGTAAAAATTTTCAGGAACCCGACGGCAAAAAAATCTTTATTGTTCCTGTAGTGTTGAACTACCACGCAGTATTAGAAGCTAAAAGCCTCATAGAACAACATCTTAAGTATACCGGAAAGCAATTGTATCTGGTCGAAAAAGACGGTTTTGGTGGTTTTTTCAAAGTACTGAAATTTTTACGCCAATTTATGTCGAATAGTTCTGAGATCATTGTAAATTTTGGAAAACCTATCGATGTTTTGGGAAATTTTGTTGATTCAGATGGTAACAGTACTGACAGGCATGGAAATTTAATTGATTTAAAAGCCTATTTCGAATCGGGCGGTTCGCTGCGTTATGATCGTCAGCGAAATGAAGAATACACCAAAAAACTGGCCGATAAAATTGTAGAGCGCTATAAAGTTGAAAACATTGTACAGAGCAGTCATTTGGTGGCTTTTACTGCTTTCAATATCATACGTAAAAAGTTTCCTAAACTCGATCTCTACGCGGTGCTCCGCTTGCCAAAGGAAGACAAAAGAATTTTTGCGGAATTACTCTACAAAAATATTGAAATACTTAGGACAGAATTAATTATGCTTGCAACAGAGGGCGATCTGAAACTTTCAGATACTGTAAAAAATAGTCCGGTTGATAAACTAGTAAATCATGGTATTGAAAACTCGGGGGCATTTCATTTGAAGAAACCACTTAAATACAATAAAAAAGGATATTTCGAAAGTCAGGATCTTAATCTTCTGTACTATTATCATAATCGTATGGATGCTTATGGTCTTGAAAAATATATAATTGCGAATTAATATGAAAAATTTAATACTGATTATAGTTTCCGGCCTGTTGTTTGGCTGTAATGCCAGTCAAGGTGCTAAGGAGGAGGAACTTGCATGGAAACTATGCCTTGAAGCCAACACGCTTTCTGCAATTGACTCTTTTTTAACCGATTTTCCGAATACAAAACATAAGGCTGAGATAGCAAAAAAACGTGACGGAATCCTTTACAGGACTGCTGTAGCGGAAAATACACTCTATCACTTTAAAAATTATTTGAGAGAATTTCCGCAGGGTACGTACAGAAAAGAGATTGAAAAAAAAATCAGCTCAATGCTTAGCGATAAAATAAATCTGGATGACCTTGAATCAAAAACCTTTGTAGGAACATTGCTTTATACCGATAAAAAAAAATCTGGAAACAATATCCTAACCATGAAATTCAAATTGACAGAAGATCGTGGTGCCCTTGCTGACTATCTTGTAACTGCTTATGTAAGTTCAAATCTTAAAAAAGAATTGACAGCTGAAATTGATAAAGAAAAAATGAGCATAAAATTTGCAGAGGACAAGGAAGATGAAATTCTGCTCGATTTTCCTGAGGGAAAAATATACTTGAGGAAGGATGAAATTTTCATAGAATCGACCGATCCCACTGCTAATTCCTATTGGAATCTTAAGTAATTTAATCAACTGTAAAAATCCCACTAAATTATATTGAACATGAAAAAGTATTTATTGTCAGCATTTGCTGTAACAGCTTTACTGCTATATTCCTGCGACAGCCGTTCGGAATACGAGAAACTGATGGAAGAAAATGCCAGGCTTCAACAAAAAATGAACAACCTGTCGGAAGAGGAGAGGGCTATGAAAGGTGAATATGCTAATGCGGTGGAAACTTTGCAGGCGATTGAAGATAGTTTACATGCCATTAGCGATCGTGAAAAAGATATTCAAAAACTGACCAAAAAAATTGAGGAAACAAAGGATCTCGATAAGAAACAGGCTATTCTTGCCAAACTTCAGGTTCTGCAGTCGGCCAACGATGCAGCCAAGGACCAGGCAAGGGCTTTGCAGGGCAAGTTATATGCTATCAAAGTTGAAAATGAGCAATTAAGAAAAATGATTGCCCAATCCGAAACCAGACTTCTTGCCAAAGAACAGGAACTGGCCGATGTACAGGGGCTTATCAATGACTTAAGATCTTCCCTAAGCAAGATGGAAGCGCAATTGCTGGAAAGTAAGGGGGAATTGAAAGGAGCCTATGAACTACTTAAAAAGCGGAATGAAGAACTTACAGCAGCTAATCAAAAACTCAACAATACACTTGCAGAGTTAAAAAATAAAACAAGTTTTATTCAGGAGCAGGCGCGCGGTTATGTATCCTGCGGAAATAAAAAACTACTTCGTCAGAAAGGAATCCTCAGTAAAACCAATGTTAAACTGACCAAGGAATATCAGTCGGCAGTACGTGCCAATAGTTATACCGTCAATTATTTTGAAAGTGATTTGATAGAATGCGGCAGCAGCGGTAAAATAGAAGCTGTACTTCCCGAAAGAAGTGAAAAATCATACAAAATTGAAGGAAATAAATTGGTAATCACCGATAATGAGGCTTTCTGGAAAACAGATAAAATTGTAGTCATCGTTAAAGAATAATTCAAAAAATAAAACTCATATGAAAAATAGTATCAGTTATTTCAAGTTTTTGAAAATCAGCTGCTTGTTTGTAGTTTTTTCAGTATTTTGTTCCTGCGACAATTACAGTTCGAAAATTGCCGATTTGAAACAGGAAAACGAAAAAATGAGCGGTCAGCTCAGTAGTATCGAAGACAACGAGAAGATCCTGAGGGGAGAATACGCCGAAGCTATAGAAGTGCTCAATGCGATAGATGATACCCTCAAAAATATCAGCGAAAGAGACAAGGAAATTAAAAATCTGAATAAGAAAATGGAGCTTTCGAAGGATAAGTCTCAAAAGGAAGAAATTTTGAGTAGGCTAGAGGCTTTGGAAACTGCCAATAAAAATGCCAGAAATCAGACACAGGCACTACAGGGAATGCTTCAAAAATACAAAGGTGAAAATGAATCGCTCAAAAAAATGATCGATCAGGCCGAAACCCGCGTAAAAACAATTGATGAAGAATTGAGCAGCAAACGCTCTATGATGGGGGAGATGCAGAGTACCATCAAGAAAACAGAAAAAGAATTGGCTGAAAATCAGAGCGAACTTTCTGATGCCTACGAGGAACTCAAGTCGAAAAATGATAAATTGGAAATTGCCAATAAAAAACTGGAAAAATCGATAGAGGATCTGAAGAAAAAGAATGATTTTATTGGCAAAGAAGCCTGGGCTTATGTCTGCTGTGGCACAAAAAAATTCCTCAGACAGAAAGATATTCTCAGCAGTACAAGTATAAAACTGACCAAAGGATTTCAATCTCCAGCGCAGGCTAATGGCAATCGTTTGAATTATTTCGAAAACAAAACCATAAGCTGTAGCGGAAAAGCAATTACACATATTCTGCCCGAAAGAGATCCCTCAAGTTATCAGATTGAAGGTAACAAAGTTATCATTAGAAACAGCGAAAGCTTTTGGAAAACCGATAAAATTGTAGTGCTGGTTCAGGATTAGCCGAACAGTTTATAGGCTATGTTGTTTACTATTGCGTCAGATACAGTTGGTATTTGACGCAATTTTTTATTATGAATTCAATTATACAAACTGCCGACGGTTCACACAGCATTCACTCCGAAAATTTTAATGCAAGTTATCACTCCTCACATGGCTCGATCCAAGAGACAAAAACCGTTTTTATAGATGCTGGACTTAATTATTTGATTGAAAAAGGTTTAGAAAGCATCAATATTCTTGAAATCGGCTTCGGCACAGGTTTAAATGCCTTTATGACTTACCTTGAGGTCAAAAACCGGCAAATTGACTTAGAATACGATAGCTTTGAACTTTATCCGATAGGTGTCGAAACAGCACAAAAACTTAACTACCCTCAACTATTGAATGCAGTAGCTGATAAGGATATTTTTTACTCTTTTCACAATAACGCTAATTCATACGTTTCTACAGCATTAAGTGAAAATCATCAATTTAATTTCAGATTGTTTATCAGTGACTTTGAATGCCAAAATTTTGGAGCATCTTACGACATAATTTATTTCGATGCCTTTGCACCAAATATTCAGCCACATTTGTGGCAGGAATTGTTTTTACAGAAAATGTACGATGCGCTGAAAGAGGATGGCGTTTTGGTTACCTATTGCGCTCAGGGGGCTTTTAAAAGAGCACTGAAAGCTGTTGGTTTTAAAGTAGAAGCTTTACCAGGTCCAATTGGTAAAAGAGAGATGACAAGGGCTTTGAAGCAAATTACATTTTAAAACTTAACTTAAGTGTCAAATTAAACCACTAGAATCCAATGGTTTTCAAATTTTTTTCAGCGTAGCAAATTAACAATTCTTTAATTTAACTTTAAGTTTTAAAAAAAATCTAGTATTTTCGCATGTTTTTATTCCTATACTTTTAATATTATTAAACAATCTATTTATGACAAAAATCCACAGAATTCTTCTGGCGGTCTTCGTCTTTTTGAGTGCATTGAACTATAGCAATGCTCAAAATGTTCTGATTGACCCAGCAAATGAAGGTGGTTTCGAGGATCCCGGCGGTTTTGTCGGCAATGGTTGGACAGTTGCAAACAACGCAACAGGCAACCAATGGGTTATCGGAACGGTACCTACAGGGTTTACCAACAACTCGGCATTTATCTCCAATGATGCCGGTGTTACAAATGCTTACACCAATACAGCCGCTACAGTTGTACATTTTTACAGAGATGTAACGATTCCTGCCGGTGAAACCAGTGTTACGCTTAGCTTCAATTGGCTTGCCAATGGAGAAGTAGGTTTTTGGGATGCACTTATGGTATCCGTTGCGCCTACTACTTTTACACCCGCTGCTACAACTACCAGCTTAGGAACTGCTTTTTTAGCAGGTGTAACTGAGATAGGTCGTTTCTGGACTCAGATAACACCCCAAACAGTTACCATTTCTATTCCACAATCTGCGCTCAATAACTGTTCTGCTCCAGCTACTATTCGCCTTATTTTTTCATGGAAAAATGATGGTAGTGTTGGTACAAACCCACCAGCGGCAGTTGATAATATTTCCTTGGTATCTACAGCACCCAGCCCTGCATCAAATATCGGGACTTATACCATTGACAACACACTACCAACAGCAGGTACAAACTTTGCCAGCTTCAATGAGGCAATTGCTTGGTTAAATGCAGTCTGTATTGAAAATCCAATTGTTTTCAACGTAACTGCGGGACAAACTTTTGCAGAACCGCAAAGAGCTATTACAGCTACAGGAACTTTAGTAAATACCATCACTTTTCAAAAGTCAGGTTCAGGAGCAAATCCGATAATACAACCCATCGGAACTACCGGTACCAATGACGCAGGTATAACAATCTCAGGTGGAGATTATTTTACTTTTGACGGTATTGACATAAACTCTTCAACTGATGCGACCGTAGAATATGGATTTAATGTAAGAAATGTATCTGCAACCAACGGGGCTCAATTCAATGTAATAAAAAATAGCAATATTACAATGAACAGAGCAATTACTACTGGTACAGCAACTTCTGCAGCAATATTACAAACGGCAAGCACCACTGGTGGTGGGGTAACACCTACAAATGCAACCGGAGCAAATTCAAACAACAAATATTACAATTTAGTAATCACCAATACAATAAATGGCGTTTATTTGAACGGTAATGGAACCCATCGCGACCA
>CAMDAB010000102.1 GCA_945888475.1 Saprospira grandis DSM 2844
CATGCAGATATCAAAGACAGCAAAGTATTTGAAAAAAGTGAAATAATCGGCAATTGGAATATTAAAAATATTGACAGTGAAAATGTTCAAGAAAGAAAGCTGGTTTTGAAACTCAATGCCGACGGAACATTCTCTGTTTTCGAAAATGAAAAAGAAGCGCGTAAAGGTAAATGGGAACTGAATAGAAATGTGCTGGAACTAACAGATGTGGATAATCAAGTAACGTATTATACCACTTTTCAATTAGAAAATGGTAATTTGAAATTGTTAGATTATTATTCTGAGCTCATCTTGGAGAAAAATCCTTAATTCAGACCTGGTTCACCATTATAAACAAAAATTAAAAAGCATATTATGCACAAAATATTATCGTCAATTGCACTACTAATGGCCTCGGCGGCATTGCTTATTTTTGCAATAAAATACAGCCCGGCAGTTGCAGGTGGCGATATTTCGAGCAACAGCAGCGGAAAAATTATGATGGACCAAAGCAGTTTTGTTTACAACAACCAATACTACTACAACGTACTGGTTTGGGACACAGAAACTGGCCGTTCAAAATTGTACTACACCAATAGTAAAGAATGGGTGCTCGACACACAGCTGCCGGCGAGTCCTCTTTATTAAATTGTTTTACTAATCTAACAGAAAGATTACTAATTCTTTTGGTCCGTGGGCACCCATTACAAGGGTTTTTTCAATATCGGCAGTACGGCTGGCGCCGCTGGTAAGGCTAATCATTGAGGGTAAGTTTTTTACTTCCTCTGTGAATTTTTCAAGCGCCTCTGCAACATTGAAAACAAGTTGATTTTTGAAAGCTATGACGATTTGTATGTCGGGGGCAATGCCGTGCGAACGCCCCTCGGCCTGTTCGCTGCTAAAAAGCACAGAGCCTGTTCGGGCAATGAGCGCAATACAGGAACTGATACACAGCGAAGCCTCTGGAATATTTAAACTGTCGTTTAATTTTCTGTTGAAGCCTGCATTCTGCAACAGCTGTTTCAGTATTCCATCGGCACAAAAAATCCTGTCATCATCAATATTTTCGCAATGCGTATTTATGGATTCAAAGAGTTCCGAAGGGCTTTTGATATCATAAAAAATGCCGCCCAGTGCTGTAAATTGATCTTTGAAAAGCTTTACTGAATCGGTCACAGCGGGATAAAAAATATCCTTAGCATCTGTTATTTCCGGGTAGGGTAATTCAGATTTATGTAAACCCGCATTTGTCAGTTTTGCAACAATCTTTGCTTTTGAATCTTTGCTCATAGACCTCTTAAAAAAAGAGGAAAACTTCTGTAGAAATTTTCCTCTCTGATATTATGAATCTGATTTAAACGATTTCGTCCGAATCCTTTTGTTCTGTATGATCCTCCGCTGAATGATCTTCCACGATGTTTTCCGCTATGTGCTCTTCTTTTTTGGGCTCAACTTTAGGCGCTTCATCAAAAGGACGCTTGCCTATAATTCTTTCGAGGTCGTCTTTGTGAAGCACTTCCTTACTGAGAAGTTCGTTAGCAATCAGTTCAAGCTCATTTCTGCGATCGCTCAGAATCTGTTTAGCGCGCACATATTGATCTTCTATGATTTTTCTTGATTCATCATCAATCAGGGTTGCTGTCTCTTCTGAATAAGGTTTCATAAAACTACCCTCATTCATCATACCATAAAAGGACACATTACCAACCTTTTCATTCATACCGTAGTGTGTAATCATTGAGTAGGCCATACGAGTAACATAGTCAAGGTCACTTTGTGCGCCGGTCGAAATGCGGTTAAAGCAAATTGATTCGGCTGCGCGGCCACCCAAAGTCATACAAAGTTGGTCATTAATCTGCTCTACGGTTGTAATATGCTGTTCCTTTGGAAGATACTGTGCATAACCCAATGCAGCTACTCCGCGAGGAACAATAGTTACTTTTACGAGCGGCATTGCATATTCCAGAAACCATCCGCAAACTGCATGACCGGCCTCGTGGTAAGCAATCACTCTTTTCTCTTCGGGAGAGATGAGTTTATTTTTCTTTTCAAGACCTCCGATAACACGGTCAATGGCATCGTTGAAATCTTGCATATCGATCATCTTTTTGCCTTTTCGTGCTGCAATCAGCGCAGCCTCGTTACATACATTGGCAATTTCTGCACCAGCAAATCCAGGAGTTTGCAATGCAAGTCTTTGGGAATCTACATCACCGGAAATTTTAAGCGGTTTGAGGTGAACCTTGAAGATTTGCTCACGTCCTACCAAATCGGGTTTGTCTATAGAAATCTGGCGGTCGAAACGGCCTGGACGCAACAAAGCCGAGTCGAGAATATCGGGGCGATTTGTTGCTGCAATAATGATAACACCTTTATCGGTGCTAAAACCGTCCATTTCTACCAAAAGTTGGTTCAGCGTGTTTTCGCGCTCATCGTTACCCTGCATGGCATTGCGTCCGCGGGCACGGCCAATGGCATCGATCTCATCAATAAAAATGATACATGGCGCTTTCTCTCTGGCCTGACGGAAAAGGTCACGCACTCTGGATGCACCTACACCCACAAACATTTCCACAAAATCGGAACCTGAGATGCTGAAGAAAGGAACAGCAGCTTCCCCTGCAACCGCCTTTGCAAGTAAGGTTTTACCGGTACCCGGAGAACCTACAAGCAGCACACCTTTAGGAATTTTTCCGCCAAGGGCAGTATATTTTTTTGGATTTTTAAGGAAATCCACTACTTCCATTACTTCTTCTTTGGCTTCGTCGAGGCCTGCAACATCCTTGAATGTTACCGCTACTTTACCGTCTTTATCGAAAAGCGTAGCCTTTGAGCGTCCAATATTGAAGATTTGAGAGCCCGGTCCGGCGCCGCCACCCACTCTGCGCATGATAAAAATCCATACAGCAACCAGTATCAGCAAAGGCAAAACCCAACTCAGAATATTACCTACCCAGTCAACTCTGCGCTCATTTATCATCTGAATATTGAAATTTTCATTGCCTGCGGTAGCTCTGATATCATCCTGAAGTTTGTAAATCCGATTTTCAAAAACCTCGTCATTCCCAATAGTATAAAAATATTGCGGTCCTGAGGCGGGAAGTCCCATACTGGGTTTTGGTATATCTTTTTTATATTCTTCCTTTTCTATAACCTCTTTTTTTAAATAAATTTCAGCTTTCGATCTGTTGATGATTACAATTTTATCGAGGTCATTAGCACGAATGATTTTCTCAAGTCTATTTCGGTCGATAGATTTTACGGTTGAACTTGGCCAGAAAAAATTCAGACCGATTAAAATGATGGCTATGATACCATAAATCCAAAAATAATTAAACTTGGGGCCACCCTTGTCTTCGTTTTTGGGAGCTTTGTTCTGATTGTCCTGCATAAATTAGTTTAGTAAATTTTGAAGCCTTTTGTGGGCTGTTTTTTTTTAAATTTTTTGAATTTTGGCATCGCTCCAAAGATGTTCAACATCGTAGAATTCTCGTTTTTCTTTATCGAAAATGTGTACGACTACGTTGAAATAATCGAGGAGCAACCAATGCCGACCTTGTTTTCCTTCGACATGAAGCGGGCGCTCGCCAAGCTGTTCAAATACATTTTTTTGAACCCGATCTGCCAAACCGCCTATATGAGTAGAAGATGTTCCATTACAGATTATGAAAAAATCTGTACTAGCTTCATAAATTTCTCTAAGATCCATTATAGTTACATCGACTGCTTTCAGTTCCTCGAGGGCTTCAATGATTGTGGTAACGATTGCGGTAGCTGGTTTTTTTGCTGCCGCTGTTTTATCTTTTCTAGTCAAAATAGGGTGTTTATAATTTTATTAAAGTGCTTTTCAGACACAATGTGTGAGATATGATTTAATTTTGTGGGTAAATATATGAAAAACAACTTATGATTAACGAACCAATCAACACAGTTTTTATCGGAAAGGTTGCATTTTGTTTGAATTCGGTGGATTCTACCAATAAGTATGCTCATGAAATTATCTCAAAAATCAATCCAATAGAGGGAACTGTCATAAGGGCAGAAGAACAATATGCAGGCAGGGGACAATTTGGCAGTGAATGGAAATCGAAGCCAGGCGAAAATATTACCATAAGTATCATCCTCTGTCCCAAATTTCTATTGGTAAAACATCAATTTTACTTAAATGCTGCTATTGCTCTTGGGGTTTATGATTTTGTTAAACAAATTTTACAATCAACAGTTTCCATAAAATGGCCCAATGATATTTATATAGGTGAAAAAAAAATTGCGGGCTTACTTATTGAAAATATTTTACGAGGGGTCTATCTCGATAAAACAATCGTTGGCATAGGTGTTAATATAAACCAAAGCGATTTTGATCCTTCTCTTCCAAATCCAACATCACTCTATTTGGAATGTCAAAAAAAATTTTCAATTGATGATTTATTATTCCAACTTTATGCTTGTTTGGAGCGTCAATATGTTAGATTGCAGAAAGGTAGTCTGACGGAAATTCTTCAGGACTACCAGAAATGTCTTTTTGGTACAAACCTTGCTAGAAAATACAAACTATCTGACGGATCTATTATTGAGGCTGAAATAGTGGGGGTTGAGGAAAATGGCAGATTGCTTGTTAAACATAATCAAACAATCCGCTCATTCGATTTGAAAGAAATTTCAGTTTTATTCTAAAAAATACCAATCTGCCTTTTTGGCATCATTTTGGTAAACAATTGGCTACAAATTATTTATTCATTAATTATTATTCAAATTTCAATCATGAAAAATCTTGTAAAAGTTGCGTTTGTATTCGCAATGGCAGTAATCGTTCTTGCAGCATGCAGCAAAGACCAAAAATGTGTTAATTGGCTCGAAGGTCAGTGGACAATTTCTAAAATTGAAGTAACTGACAGTAATGGTGTTACTGTAAATGTTTTTGATCAGTTAGCTGTTTTGGGTGGCTCTATCACCGGTACAATGGATTTCACCAAGTACAGCGTAAAAAATGACGAAAACGGTGATGCTACTATCATCACTGTAGCTACAGTCCTTGGTCAGACTGAAAGAGACACTACAAACTTTGAATACAGAATCGAAGATGACTGCGAAACTGTATGGTTGAAAGAATCAGGTGCTTCAACAGGCGAAACCTCAACTATTGATGAAGCCAGCAAAAGCAAAATGGTTTTCTCTTCTTATGATGAGACTGAAAAAGCTACAACTCGTATCACTATCGAGAAATAATTTTATTTATACCCAATGGGTTTAAATTATACAAGGCTTGGGAATATTCCCAAGCCTTTTGTATTTTTGTTACTGGAATTTTTAAAAGTCAGAAATTTGAAGTAAGAAGTAAGAAGTAAGTCTCGTCTTTCGGACGAGAAGAAGTCAGAAGTCAGAATCCATTGTCAAATTATCTCATTTTCAAATTATCAAATTCTAATAATCTTTCACCCTTTCATTTTATGTCGGTAATTGTTGAAAATCTTACAAAAATTTATGGCAGTCAGCATGCCGTCGATAACATCAGTTTCGAAGCTAAAAAAGGGGAGATTCTTGGCTTTTTAGGCCCCAATGGTGCCGGAAAAAGTACAACCATGAAAATACTGACCTGTTTTATTCCGCAGACTTCGGGTAAGGCAACTGTTTGTGGTTTCGATGTTGAAAAAGATGCCATGGAATTGCGCAAAAAAATAGGCTATCTGCCCGAGAATAATCCTTTGTACAAAGATATGTATGTCGAAGAGTATTTGCTTTTTATAGCAGGTCTGCACAAGGTATCAAATAAAAAAGCTGCCGTTGAAGAAATGATTGAAAGAACAGGACTTAGCCCCGAACGCCATAAAATTATCAATTCATTATCAAGAGGATACAAACAGCGTGTGGGTTTGGCGCAGGCTATGCTACACAATCCCGAAGTATTAATTTTGGACGAACCAACATCGGGACTCGATCCAAATCAGCTGGTCGATATCAGAAATCTTATCAAAGAATTGGGTCGTGAGAAAACGGTGATATTTTCCTCGCACATTATGCAGGAAGTACAGGCACTTTGCGACCGTGTAATTATTATCAATAAAGGTAAACTAGTTGCCAATGACAGTATAGAAGAACTGCGCAAAAAAGTTGCAGGCGAAACAATAATCACCGTAGAATTTCAGGGAAATGTACAAGCCGATCTGCTCAGAAAAATAAAAAACATTAAAGATGTTAAAGCTATTAGCTCCGGACGTTATCAGCTGACTGGCAGTACTGAGGCTGATGCCCGACCCGAAATTTTCAAATTTGCTGTTGATAATAATCTGGTTTTAACCGAACTGCACAGCGAGATTTCAAGCATTGAAGATATTTTCCAAAAACTAACCAAGGAAAACAATCCGGTACAAATATGAAACTAAATAAAATCATTTTATTTTCTGTAATTCTGCTCTTGTTTGCCTGTTCAAAGTCGGCAAAATCTGATAAAAAGGCCATTGCAAGGGTCAACAACAGTTATCTTTATCGTTCCGATCTGGAGGGCATGGGCAGCGGCTTGAGCAAAGAAGACAGTGCAACTCAGGTTTCCCTTTACATTGAAAAGTGGGCAGCGGACCAGATTTTGCTGGAAATGGCCAAATCGAAAGTCGGCAAAAAAGAATCGGAGAAAATTGAACGTTTGGTTGAAAACTATAGAAATTCACTCCTGGTCGCAGCATTTGAGGAAGAAAGTATAAAAAAAGAACTCGATACAGTAGTTTCAAACGAACAGATTACCGAGTATTACAAAAGCAACAAAGACCAGTATATATCAGGTAAAGAGATGATCCGTTGCCATTTTATTAGGGTAAAGCGTAATTTATCCGAAGTTGACAAATTAAGAGACTGGTTCAAATCAGAAAATAAAAAAGATTTTGAAAAGGTAAAAGAGTATTGCCTTTCGAAACAGGGCATAAATTTTGTATTAGACAGCGATCAATGGATTAATGTCGAAAAGATTGCCGAAATGCTACCTGAAAAATCCTTGGATGTTTCGTCGATCAAGACTGACAGAGTTTATGACCGAACAGAAGATGATTATCTTTATCTCTTCAAAGTCTTTGAAATTCGTGAACGCAACAGCCCAATTCCAATGAGTCAAGTAAAAGATGAAATTTCCAAAATTATAATACAACAAAGAAGCAACGAAATTTTACAGAAATTCAGAAAAACAGCCGCTGAGAAAGTCAAAAGCGGAAAAGTGTTCGAAAAACTTTGATTTTGCTTACCTTTGAAACGCTGATTCCGTTTTTCAGCCGTACCTATTAACTTATGTTTTATGTTTAGATTTTTTGCTTTATTTGCATCGCTATGCTTTTTTCAAACAGTTTTTGCTCAGTCGCAGATCGACCGTGTAGCAGCAATAGTGGGCCAAGATGTTATTTTGGTATCAGATATCGAAGCTCAGTTCAAACTGATGGAATCACAAAGCGGAGGTAAAATGCCTCAGGATGGCCGTTGTATGATTTTCGATCAGTTGCTTTCAAACGCACTTATATACTGTGAAGCAGAAAAAGATTCGGTAAGCGCCAATGATTCGGAAGTTGAAAGTCAGCTGGAATCTCGCCTCAGAGAAATTTTGCGCTATATGAACAATGACCCTGAGCAATTTAAAGCTTATTACGGAAAAACCCCCGAAGAGGTAAAAGATGAGATGCGAGATGATATGCGCCGTCAGTTGGTTATTCAAAAAATGTCGCAACAAATCATGCAATCGGTTACGGTTACACCCAGAGAAGTTAAAGAATTTTTCGAGACCATTCCTAAAGATAGTCTTCCATATTTCAACTCTGAAGTTGAGATTGGGGAACTGGTATTAAAACCAAAAGTAAATGCAGAAGAGGACCGCAAGGCACGCGAAAGAGCTGAGGATTTGAAAAAAAGACTGGAAGGAGGGGCTGATTTTGCAGAACTTGCACGAAAATATTCAGATGACAAAGGAACCGCTGCCAGAGGTGGCGATTTGGGTATCACCAGCAGGGGGAGTTTTGTGCCTGAGTTTGAGGCCACAGCCTATTCACTCGAAAAAAACGAAATATCACAGGTGGTAAAATCCGAATTCGGTTATCACATTATACAATTACTCGACCGTCTTGGTAACAACATTGCTACCCGACACATTCTTGTAAAACCCGAAATTACAGCTGCCGATCTTGAAACAGCCAAGAAAGAAATTGACAGTATTCGCACCCTAATACTACTCGATTCATTTACCTTTGACCAGGCTGTCCAAAAATTTTCGCAGGAAGATTACAGCAAAACTCGCGCCGGTAGCATGATGAATCCAAACAGTGGAGAAGCTCATTGGGAGCTTGGAGAGTTGGATCCTGAGGTATATTTTGCCATTGATAAACTGAAAGTTGGTGAAATCACAAACCCCATTGAGTTCAGCTCGCCTTATGGTGAGTCGATTTTTAAAATTGTTAAATTGCGCAGTAAATCAAATCCGCATGTGGCAAACATGCGAGACGATTACTCCAGAATTCAGCAGGCAGCAGTTGAAGCTAAAAAGTCGAAACATATCAGCGATTGGGTTAATAAAAAAATAGTCAAAAATTATACAGAAATAAAAATAACTGCCTTGGGCGACTATGCCCAGTATTTTATCGATAATCTCGGAAAACCAAAGTGCAATATTCTTGTCCGTTGGATGCCAATGAGACCATAATTTTTTTCTTAACTCTGTAAAAGATGAACTTGCCAAAAATTTAAAAGATCGTCCATCGAATGATAAGTTAAAAAAAATTGGCACAATAAAATATGATATGTTTTCAGAGAATTTTGAGTTCGTTAAAGATTAAGATTTTAAAGAATAGGAAAAGGCACACAATTTTTAAAAAAGCATTTATCATCGAATACAGATAAAACTATTTATATTTATAGCCGTTATAATTCTTGTATTATAAATCTGCAGCAAAAAGCATTTAATAAAAAAACATATGTTGAATTTTAAAGATGATGTTGAAGCAGTTGACGGATTGGCCGATGCCTATCGTAAATTGCGCCATGAAATTTCGAAAGTAATTGTTGGTCAGGAAGATGTAGTCAAATCTGTGCTGATTTCACTTTTTTGCGATGGACACAGCCTACTGGTGGGTGTACCCGGTTTGGCAAAGACGCTTTTGGTCAATACCATTTCTAGAGCCCTCGACCTCGATTTCAAAAGGATTCAGTTTACACCCGACCTGATGCCATCTGACATTACAGGCTCTGAGGTGATGGATGAAAACCGCCATTTCACCTTTGCAAGAGGTCCAATTTTTGCCAACATTCTACTGGCCGATGAAATAAACCGTACCCCACCCAAAACGCAGGCCGCTTTGCTCGAAGCAATGCAGGAACGTTCGGTAACGGTTGCTGGCCAAAATCATCAGTTGCCTAAGCCATTTTTGGTATTGGCTACACAAAACCCTATTGAACAGGAGGGTACTTATCCGCTACCAGAGGCACAGCTCGACCGTTTTATGTTCAACATTTTCCTCGACTATCCTAGTTATCAGCAAGAGGTTGAAATTGTCAAAAATACCACTTCGGGGCAAAAAGTTCAATTGAGTCCGATTATGACTGCCGAGGAGATTCTCTTTTTTCAAAATTTGGTTCGCAAAATTCATATTGCCGACAATGTTTTGGAATATGCAGTTGGCTTGAGTAATAAAACCAGACCTGGAACAGGAATGGCCACCTCGATGGTTAATAATTACATCTCATGGGGTGCAGGTCCACGCGCTTCTCAGTTTTTAGTATTGGGAGCTAAGTGTCATGCGGCCATCAATGGAAAGTATTCGCCCGATAAAGAGGATGTTCAGGCTGTTGCGTCTTATGTGTTGCGCCATCGCGTTGTACGTAATTACAAGGCCGAAGCTGAAGGTGTAAGTATTGATACTATCGTAAAGAGTCTTTTCTGATTGCCGATATTTGAGAAAATATTGAATGATATTCTATTGGGGCGACATCGCCCCTTTTTTTAATAGCCGAACCCTACCAAATGCAAAAATTTATAAAAATCATCAAATGGACGGGCATTGCGCTCTCCTTGCTCTTTGTAATTTTGGCTGTAGTTTATTTGATGGGCCCTGTACCCAAAGCCGAAAAAGTCGATAATTATCCGCTGCCAATTCCCGATGCATTTCCTGAAGCTGACCGACCGGACGGACTGAAAAATAACAATGAAGCCCGAACTATCTGGGCAGATTCTGTCGGAAAGCAGACCGAATACAGTATTGTTTATCTGCACGGATTTTCGGCCAGTCCAATGGAAGCTGATCCCATTCATCGCAATATAGCAGCAAGCTACGGATGTAATCTCTACATGGCGCGTTTGAAAGGGCATGGTATTGATAATGCCGATGCCTTTGAAAAACTGAGTCCTAAAGACTTGGTACAATCGGCAAAAGAGGCTGTGGCAATCGGCAAAAAAATTGGCAAAAAAGTAATTCTCATGAGCTGCTCAACGGGAGGAACACTGGCGCTTTACCTTTCGGCAAATGACCCTGAGATAATTGCCAATATCCTTTTTTCTCCAAATATAGCCCTAGCTGATCCTAATTCGGCAGTACTTACCGGTCCCTGGGGCCTGCAATTGGCTAGACTATTTATTGGCGGTAAATACAGAGAATGGAAACCGGAAAATGACAGCGTAGCTCAGTACTGGACTACAAAATACAGGGTTGAGGGTATCATAGCTTTGAAACAACTGCTGAACATGACTATGAAAGACGAGATTTTTTCAAAAGTGAAACAGCCTGTTTTTATGGCCTATTATTATAAAAATGAAAAGGAGCAGGATCAAACAGTGTCGGTTGCTGCCATGTTATCAATGTTCGAAAAATTGGGTACACCCAATGACAAAAAAGCAAAAAAAGCTTTTCCAGACGCCGGTGTGCATGTTATCTGTTCGAAATGGCAATCGAAGGATTTAAAAAATCTGGAAAGTTCAGTTATGGCCTTTATGGAAAATACTTTGGGATTGAAGGGTAGATAGATGTCATATCCCATTTGCTAAAGCGGGCAATTTTTTACCATAAAACTTCCTCGTTCAGCTTATCTTATCATGTGTTTGGCAATAACACCAACGGCTTGCCCATTTTCAAGCACAGCTAGGGCGCTAATTTTATACTGATTCATAAGTTCCTCTGCCTCTAAAACAGACTGACTGCTGTTGACAGATTTGGGATTTTTGGTCATAATAGCATCCGCATTGAGCTGAAAGAATTCGCTATCGCAACTTTTTTCCAAAGCTCTGCGTAGATCGCCATCGGTAATAATTCCTTTTAACTCCTTGTTTTCGATACAAAGTGCCAGTCCCAACACACCTTTCGACATTACTGAAATCACCTCGCGCAGATTGCTATTCGGTAAAATAACAGGTAATTCTTTAGTCATCAATTCAGCAGTTTTAGTCAAAATTTTTCTACCAAGACTACCACCCGGATGATACAAGGCAAAATCTTCCTGTCTGAATCCCGAAAGTTCTATCATTACAGCAGCGAGTGCATGCCCCATTGCCAGTGTTGCAATGGCCGAGGCCATGGGAACTGCCGGAAGAGTTGATGCTTCATTTTCAACAGCAATATCGAGGACAAAATCTGCATGTTTGGCAAGTGTCGAATTTTTAACCGCACAAATACAAATATGTGGCAGCAGCAAACGATTAATATGCGGTATTAACTGCAATAGCTCATCTGTTTCACCCGAGTTGGAAATGCTCAAAAAACAATCGCCCGGCATCAACATACCCAAATCGCCATGAATCGCTTCGGAAGGATGCATAAAAATAGCAGGCCGACCAATGCTTGCAAAGGTAGCAGCAATCTTCTTCCCTATCAGTCCAGATTTTCCCATTCCACAAACAACAATACGGCCGCTACAAGTATAGAGCCGCAATGCAGCCCCTTCAAAATTTGAATCGAGCCGGTTGCAGACTCCCTGCAGGGCTTCTTTTTCGACTAAAAAAACTCTTTTTGCCGTTTCGAGAATGTTCATAAAGGAGGTTTTGAAATAAAATATCCTTCAATAAGGCTACAGTTCAAAATTTTTCTTCCAGATAACCATAAAACCACAAATAATATTTGCAGTTTTTAATAATTACCCTATTTTGGGCTAAATTTACGTAAAATTAGGCATTATAGCGCTGAATCTTCAAAAAATGCCACAGAATATCTTCCAGGCATTACAGCACCGAAATTTTTTAAATCCAAAACCAATTTTTATGAAAAATGTACTAGTTGCCGTACTTCTACTATTATCTCAAATTATGATCGCACAGGGATACCTCAAGTTTGGGGGTGGTTATGGATTTTCTGCATCGAAAGATAATTTTTCGACTCCTGTACTTGTTTTGCAGAATAACAACGCCATCGTTTCCAAAGAAAATATTTATGGTACAATTGGTAGTGGAGCTACCTTCAGACTTGCCGGCGGATATACCTTTTCGAATAATTTCGGGATTGAACTGGAGGCCTATTATTTGATGGGAGACAAGAAATATGTTGCTGAAGAATTCAATTCAACTAGTGATTACAGAGAAACAAAGTTTGCAAGTACAAAGCAATTCAGGGTTTTTCCCTCGGTATATGCAAGAGCGAGCAAAGGACTTATAAAACCCTATATAGGTTTTGGTCCTGTGTTGCCAATAGTTGGATTTACCTATCTGGAACTCCGAACAGAAGAGCCTGTTATCAATAAAAATTCATATCGTTATTATAGGGTGAGCGGTAATTTTACGGTGGGTTTCGAATCGTATTGTGGTGCGAGTATCGACTGGCCCAATGAAAATTTTAATCTCTTCGTGGAAATGCGTTACACAGGCGTAAGAGTTAAATCGAAAAAAGCAAAACTGACCGACTGGACAGAAACCGAAATCAGCAGCGGCAATGTGACCAATAAACTGGAAACGGCAGATTTATTTTATACCGAAATCAACTTTGTAGACAAAATCACTAATGAGTCCAATACTTTGCCTACTGTCTTGGGCGGTATCAATACCTCAATTCCGGATTTT
>CAMDAB010000103.1 GCA_945888475.1 Saprospira grandis DSM 2844
GGTGTTGCTAAATATTTGAAAGAGAAAAATCCAAATATCAAAATCTGGGGCATTGATACCTACGGTTCTGTATTCAAAAAATACCATGAAACCGGCATCTTCGACCCAAATGAAATTTATCCCTACATCACTGAGGGTATTGGCGAAGATATTTTGCCTTTGAATGTTGATTTTAAACTGATTGACCACTTTGAAAAGGTTACAGACAAAGATGCTGCAATCGGCACAAGAAATCTAGCCAGAATGGAGGGTATTTTTGTTGGAAACTCAGCAGGTTCTGCAATCATGGGTGTAAAACAAATGGCATCGAAACTGACAAAAGATGATGTTGTTGTAGTGCTGTTTCACGATCATGGAAGCCGCTATGTTGGCAAAATGTTCAACGATGACTGGATGCGCGACCGAGGTTTTCTGGATGATGAACTAACAGTTGCAGATATCATCGCCCGCAAAAGGTCTAAGGTTTTACTCACACTCAGCGCTACTCAGACAGTAAAAGATGCGCTGAAATTCATGAAAGAAAAAGACATATCGCAGTTGCCTGTTGTAAATGCAGACAATCAAATTGTTGGGGCTATTACCGAAAGTCTAGTGTTGAGCAGTCTGCTCGAAAATCCAATTGTTAATGCCGACAGACCCCTTGGTGAGATTATGTCAACTGCATTGCCTGAGGTTGACGAAAAGATGCCATTAAAAAAATTGAGCTACTATTTCAATGAAAAAATACCAGCAGTTGTAGCTGTTGATAAAGCAGGAATACGCCATATTATAACCAAGTATGACATCGTTCAGGCGATGGGTTAATCAACCTTAAAGAACTAAATTTGAAAAGGACTGTCTTTGTGCAGTCCTTTTTTGTGTTCAGACTATAAAAACAATGAGAGTTTGCTTATTTTTGCAATCCAATTATCATTTGGGATTATTATAAACGTTTATAAATTTAATGCTTTGAAAAGATCTTATTTAGCCATTGGTCTGATATTTCTGGTTCTTCTGATTGATCAGATAGTAAAAATATGGGTAAAACTGAATATGCGAATTGGAGACAATTTCAATTTTTTTGGTAATGGTCATGATTGGTTTCAAATATATTTTACCGAAAATCCCGGGATGGCATTCGGCTTAGAACTGGGCGGTGATTACGGCAAACTCGCACTCAGTTTATTCAGGATTGTGGCTGTGGGTTTCATAACATATTACTTGTACACCCTTTGCAAGCAAAAAAAATCCTATGGGCTAGTAGCCAGTATTGCACTAATCTGGGCCGGAGCTGTTGGAAATATCCTGGACAGCATTTTTTATGGGCTATTTTTCACCAGTTCTACACACAACATAGCAACGCTTACATCATTTGGAGGGGGCTATGCCGGTTTTTTGCATGGTAAAGTGGTGGACATGCTTCATTTTCCCTTGATTGAGGGGCATTATCCAAAATGGATGCCTTTTGTCGGTGGTCAGGGATTCAAATTCTTTGAACCCATTTTTAATATTGCCGATACATCTATCAGTGTGGGTGTTGGTATGGTTGTAGTTTTTTATCGCAGTTTTTTTAGTGAAGGTAAAAAGCCAAGTACAGAAAAGGAGTCTGAAAAAAGCGATTTTAATGCGTACAATGAGGCCGATACATCGGAAAGCGCAGATGATAAGTTATATCCCAACCTAACGAAAGACGATAAGGAAAATCCTTTATCTTAGCGTTTTTAATCTCTTTATATTAACTTCCTTGTCCAATTCGGTTTCACTGTTAAGCCAATCGGCAAAATGAGACGCAAAATAAGGTCCTATCGAACTTCCTTTTGCCCCAAGTCCATTAAAAATATGGATATTCCCGTGTAGCGGATGGCTGCCCAAATAAGGCTTTCTGTCTCTTACGGTAGGTCTTATGGCTGCTAAATGATCCACTACCTCAAAGGGCATTTTCAACATGGCACTCAACTCATTTGTTAGGTTGTTATACTCTTGAGTTGTGGGTTTATTATGCTCAAAATCGCGATTGTAAGAACTTCCCACCCAGTACAAATCATCATTTAGATGTACTATAAAAATTCCGTCTTTTGCCATTTTTTCTTTGAAAGGGTAGTTTGGAATTTTCACCAATAACATTTCCCCTTTTGCAGGGCTATAGTGCAAATGAGCAAAAAATGGATTTCTCTCGGCGGCGTGTCCTTCACAAAAAACGATGCCTTTTGCTATTAGATTTTTATAAACTACTTTGTGTTCATAAACTTGTAATTGATCAAAATCAAAATTCTCCTGAAGGTAAGCAAAGCCTTTTTTAAGAATATATTCCTTCCATTTGACAATAAAAGCTGGTAAATCGCATCGGCCCGACTGCTGAAATTCAACCCCGGAAACAACTGAGCTGCCAAAAGTTTGCTGATAAGCATTTTGATCAAATTCATCGGTGATGTAGTCTCCTAAAGCCGGATCTGACAATCGGGCAAGCCAGTTATTTGAAGTTTCGACATCGCGGAATAACATAGCAACATTTCTGGGATAAAGAATTTGAAGGCCTAAGATTGCTTCAATTTCTGCATAGGTCTTGAATGCAAAGGGCTGCAATTCATCGGTTCTCCAACTTTTGACAAAATTTCTGCCTGTTATTGGATTGATGACCCCTGCAGCAATTGCCGAAGCTGCGTCCGTATGATTATTATCGACAAAGGCAATATTTTTCCCTTTTTTTAAAAGAAAATGGCTGAGCAGACTACCTGCAAGCCCCTGTCCTACTATGATGTAGTCTAGCATTAGATGAAAGGGTGAAAGGATGAAAGGGTGAAAGAAACGAAGAGGAAAGAATTAGAGAGGAAAGAAATTAGAGAGGAAAGATATTAGTAAAACAGTGCGAAGTAAACAGTGAATTAGTGCGGAGTGGCTAGGTACTAGGGACTAGTACATTTAAAGTGAAGTGTGCGAAGTAAATCATACATTATTACTGATTAAAGAGACTGTTCATTAAACTGTGTCAAGTTTAAAAAACTTCATAAATTTCCGAATACTTTCGCCTTGCATAGTCCATAAAATATTTCAGATTGAGTCCCTCGCCGCAAATTTGGGTACAGAGCTCCTCTGAAGTATAACGACGTCCTTGACGGTGAATTTTCTCGCGGAGCCAGTCGAGCAGAGGCTTCATATTTCCTTGTTCTATTTCTAAAATCAGATTCGGAATTTCTTTCATTGCCTGAGCAAAAAACTGTGCAGCATAAAAACTACCGAGCGAGTAGGTTGGGAAATAACCCATCAATCCCTGTGACCAGTGTATATCCTGCAAAACCCCGCGATTATCGTCCGGAACTTCTACGCCCATATAATCCCGGTATTTTTGGTTCCAGATTTCATTCAGATTATCAGTCGAAATGCTGCCCTCGATCAGTCCTTTTTCCAACTCGTAACGGATAAGCACGTGTAGGTGATAGTGCAGTTCATCTGCCTCTATGCGAATAAAATTGGGGCTTACCTGATTGATGGACTTGTAAAATGACTGAACATTAATACCCGAAAGCTGAGCTGGAAAAGTCTTTTGCAGCAAAGCAAAATTAGCTTTCCAATAGGGCAATCCAAGCGCGACATTATTTTCCCAAAGTCTTGACTGCGACTCATGTATGCCCAATGATGTGGCTGAACCCAAGGGCAATCCATATTGTTCTGTTGCTAACCCCTGCTCGTAGAGCGCATGCCCACCCTCGTGAATGCAGGACCCAATCATACTCATCAGCTCTTTTTCATCGATGCGGGTGGTGACCCTTACATCTTCGGGACTAAAATTGGTGGTAAATGGATGTGCTGAAATATCCTGTCTGCCTGCCTCAAAATCGTAGCCCATTTGCTTTAGCAACTCAAGGCCAAGACTCCATTGCTGATCTTTAGGGAAGACATGATTCAAAAAATGACTGGGGCTGCTTTGTCCCTTTTCTTTCAATTCCTTTACAAAAGTCACGAGTTTTTCGCGGACATCTTTGAACAGCAGATCTAATTTTTCAACTTCAGCGCCTTTTTCATATTGATCGAGCAGCGCATTGTAAACATGGCCATTCGACCCAAGAAGTGCGGCCTCCTGTTTTTTATTTTCGACCATTTTGGTGAGGGCAGGTCTGAAAATACTATAATCATTGGCTTCTTTGGCTTTGAGCCAGGCCTGAAAAGCTTCAGTTCTTATTAGAGAAGATTCTTTTACAAAATCATTTGGCAATTTTGTTGCCTTTTCATAGTCTTCCAAACTAAGTTGAACATTTACACGCTGTAGTTCATCGAGTGCTTTATCATTTACCAATTCCTTCAATAAAATACCTGTGCTTTCGGCTGTGTATAGTTCATGGGCTAAGGCCTGAAGTGTAGCCAACTGTTGTGAGCGGAAACGAATTCCTTTTGTAGGCATGTAGGTTTCCATATCCCAGTGCAACACTGCTGCAGCATATTCCAAATCTTTGATTTTGTGCATCAAAGCCTTATAATCTTCATATTTAAATTGGTTCATATTTGTATGATTATTAAAAAAACTAATTCAAATTACACCTAAAAAAATAAAAAAGCACCGTAAAGATAGGCATATTCAAATCATTTGAGTTTAAAATAACTTTTTTAATCGGCAGTTTTTTTGCACAAATTTTTCAAAAAATCAAATTCTTTATTTGGAATTAGTTTAAATAAGAATAATTTTGTCCTTAAGTTAAAACTTAAAGTTAACTGTTTAGTTTTTCAGATTAAATAAAAGATTCTATGTCAAAATTTTTCATTCTTTCAATCTTTGCTACAGCTGTACTACTTAGCTCCTGCAAAAAAGACAATAACAAATATAATATCCCGACCAGTTACAATTTTGAAAATGTAAATTTTTCGGGACAAACAAATCGGCTTGCCATGCTAACAGAATTGGGTACTTATGCTAAATCGGCTAATGCTATGAATGCAGCTGCTTTGGATGCCCAAAAAATGAAAAATATGTTTAATAATTTAAACAATCCTTTTGCAGATACAACATTGAACAGCAGTGGTAAAAAACTTGCTGACAAAACGGTTAGCACTGAAATTGCAATTTTTGAAAAGCTGATGGATTCATTGGCTGCTGCATCCGCATTTTGCTCAAATAACAGTCCTTCATTGGGCAATCCCGGAGTTATGACAAACAGCAGCGGTACAAAATCATATCTTGTTAATGCAAATGGAGTTGAATTGGCACAACTAATCGAAAAAGGTTTGATGGGCGCCTGTTTTTACTATCAGGCTACAGCTGTATATTTGGGCGAGGGCAAGATGAATGTGGATAACCTAACAGTTGTACCGGGTGAAGGAACTGCCATGGAGCATCATTGGGACGAAGCCTTCGGCTATTTGGGAGTACCGACAGATTTCCCAGCAAATAAAAACGGACTGCTTTTTTGGGGAAAATACCTCAATGATCGTGAATCGAAAATTGGACAGAACGCTACGCTGATGAATGCTTTTCTGGCAGGCCGTGCGGCTATTTCAAATGATAATTTAGGCGAAAGGGATGTAAAAATAACTGCTATCTGCCGAAGCTGGGAACAGGTTTGCGCTGCTACAGCAATTGCATACCTGAATGATGCAATTGCGGCTTATGGTGTGGATGATGCCGAAAAACATCATGCCCTTTCTGAAGCTTATGCCTTTATCTACTCCCTGAAATTTGGTGGAGATGCTACCATTCCAACTAACTCCGCAGATGTAATACTGACATCTTTGGGCGGATCAACAAACTTAGTTCAGCTTAATTTTTACAATACAACGCTATCTCAGTTGCAAAATGCAAAAGATGCATTGGTAGCTGCTTTTCCCAGCCTTGCTGCTGTGAAAGACACGCTTTAATTAAATCCAAAAAATGCTCCTGACCACGCCCGATAGCCTTATCCAGTCCCTCATAAATTTTGAAATGGGTCTGTCAGATTTAAAAGGCTTTACTAAGCTTTGTTATGAACTGGAAAATACCGGATTGATTTCTGTGCAAAAAATTCACAAATATGTGCCGGGAGCATGGTTTAATTATTGCTGGTTTCAATGGAAGAACTTTCAAAATACAAAAGAAGAAGCTTTCTTTTTACTTTCTCAAGATTGTTTTTTAGCCCTTGGAAAATTATCCGCGGAGGATTTCAAACTTAGGGAAAAAGAGATTACAAATGGTCAATTGCATACATTTGTTACCAGCTTGACCTATCTCGATTTTGAACGCCTTCCCCCTTTAAATGAGAAAAATTTAAAGCTTTTATCGGGTGCTCTGCTGAACCAAAAAATTGACGAAACAACTA
Source organism: Saprospira grandis DSM 2844 (assembly GCA_945888475.1). GTDB lineage: Bacteria > Bacteroidota > Bacteroidia > Chitinophagales > Saprospiraceae > Saprospira > Saprospira grandis_C. The sequence continues at coordinate 6,261 of CAMDAB010000103.1, forward strand.
GGGAAACCATACAAAAAGGACGTTTGATCAGCCCTTATATTTGGGAATGGAACCCTGAAAAAATCGGTCATCTGCTGTTTAATTGGTGGGATGATTAGGATAACAGGTTCGACAAATAAATGTGAATATTATTTAAATGCTTATAATTGTCAAGAGTAAATATGAAACAATTTTCAATTTTTGCCGCTATCATTACTTTACTGCTGTCAGCCTGTAAAAATCCGGACAACAGCTGTGCTACTGATTTTGATCAGTCTGCTTTTTTGACAAATATTGCCAACAATATCATCACACCCAGATATGACAGTTTAAAGCTAGAGGTAGATGCACTCTCGCTTGCTGTTAGCAATTTTATGGCTTCGCCTAATCAACAAAGCCTGGATGCTGCCCGCGCAGCTTACCGTAATGCCGGCCTGATCTGGCAAAAAGCCATGATATTTGAATTTGGCCCGGCTGATGAAGTGCAACTACGTTCATCTTTAAACAATTTTCCAGTTTTTGAGGGTCGTTTGGAATATGCGGTCCAAGGTGGCAATTATAATTTGGAGATAGATTCTTTTTCTTTTACACGTGGGTTTCCTGCTATTGATTATCTCCTTTATGCTGGCGCTGTCGATGATGCAGGCATTATTGCACTTTTTGATACGGAAGTGAATGCCCAAAACCGTAAAAACTTTTTGACGTCAGTGACTGCTCAAATAAAAAGCAAGACCGATGCAGTGCATAGTGGCTGGGCTACTTATAAATCAACATTCATCGCCACAACAGGTGTTGCTACTGGCAGCCCTATAAGTCTGCTTGTCAATCAGCTTAACCAGAATTACGAGCTATTCAAAAACAATAAATTGGGCAATCCAGTAGGCGCAAAAGTAAGTTATATACCCTCTCCCGATAAGGTTGAAGCAAAACACAGCGGTCTTTCGCTCGATTTTGCACTAGCTTCGCTGTATGGAACTTACGAACTTTTTATGGGCAAAGACGGCTCCGGTTTTGATGATTATATTGCAGCAGGCGGTAGTGAAAAAGATGGGCAACCACTTCAAAATGTTATTATCAATCAGTTTAATACCATAGCAACTTCACTGGAAGCACTGCGCCCCGAGACATTGAACGGGGCCATTCAAACTAATTTTAATGCTGTAAAAACGGCTTATGGGCATGCTCAGAATCAAGTCGTTTATCTCAAAACGGATTTGCCCTCGGTACTCTGTATCAGCATCACTTATGTTGACAATACCGATGATGGTGATTAAAAAAAAATACTATTTGAGCAAAAAAATAAAAAGGAAAAGCCGAATTGAGGACTTTTCCTTTTTGTTTTAATACTATTACTTTACTTTTGCAAGTAGTTACTTAATTGTATAGTAGTAACACAATTTAAAGCTATGTTAAAGTTCAATAGATTATGGAAAATAAAAATGCAAAAAAATCTGAACATAAATGCTCCCTCAAAGATGTATTGGATATTATAGGTGGAAAATGGGCTATGCCGATCATTTACATTTTATCGAAAGGCAAAATGCGTTTTAAAGAATTGGAAAGAAGTATCGAGGGAATCAATACAAGAATGTTGGTAAAAGAATTGAAAAACATGGAAGCAAATGGAATTTTGACCAGGGAAATATTTGCAACAGTTCCACCTACGGTTGAATATACATTGACCGAGAAAGGAAAAAAACTATTACCAAGTATTGAGTCGCTATACAAATGGGGACAGGAATTTATTGCATAACGCACCATGAACTGGATTTATAAAACCAACAAAGACAACAGTGCACGATTTGTGCTTGGAACCGAAGGACAAAAACCATTGATTTGCATCGGTGTCAATCCAAGCACTGCAGCACCTGACGGTTTAGACAATACGCTAAAATCGGTTGAAAGACATGCAACAGCAAAAGGATTTGACAGTTGGATTATGCTGAATCTCTATCCGCAAAGGGCGACCAATCCCAAAAACATTCACAGCATCCCAGATGTTAACTTGCATAAATCAAATTTAAAAAACATAAAGGCAATTTTAAAATCATGTGAAAGAGCAACAATTTGGGCAGCCTGGGGAAATCTCATAGATAGCCGCAGTTTTTTGAGATCTTGTCTTTTTGATATCATCGAACTATCAAAAGTACATAACACAAGCTGGATCAATATTGGCAAAGTAAGTAAAGTCGGGCATCCACATCATCCGCTATACTTATCCGGAACTGCAGAAATTGAACAATTCGATATCGAAACTTATCAAAAAAATCTTATTAAATGAATACCATAGAATTACTTATAGAAGCAGAGGAAAATGCCATGCTGCTTTTTGCTGAAATTGAAAATCGCGGACTAATTCAAGCTGGGAAAACAGAAAACAAACTCAATACGGAAATTTTTGAACTGGCCAAAGAAATGTTCGGCATTGAAAAATACTGGCACAAAAGAATTGTACGTGCGGGAAAAAATACCATTTTCCCTTATCGCGAGAATCCAGCGGATCTGATTATACAAGAAGAAGATATTCTTTTTCTCGATTTTGGACCTGTTTTCGAAGATTGGGAGGCAGACCTTGGAAAAACCTATGTTTTGGGCGAAAATACACAGATGCTAAAAATGAAAGCAGATGTTGAAACGGCCTGGTACGAGGGTTATGAATTTTATAAAAAAAATCGCGAGGGGCTCATCGCTGCCGATTTTTACAAATTCACCAGCGACCTTGCTGAAAAGCTGGATTGGAAATTTGGTCATATTCACTGCGGACATCTTATCGGAAAATTTCCACATGAACGGATACAGGGGGAAGAAACATTGAATTATATCCATCCGGAAAACCTGAATAAAATGTCTGATCCCGACAAATCGGGCAATGAAAGATTTTGGATTTATGAAATTCACCTGCTTGATAAAACAGAGAGCTTCGGGGGCTTTTTCGAACAGCTGCTCAGGTAGTGCTCAACAATTTCTAAAGATTTGAAATTTTTAAATAAAGGTTTATATTTGTAAAGATATTTAAGCGCTACTAAATCAAAACTTATGAAACTATCTACAACGCTAATACTACTTTTCTTTGCCATAAATCTCATGGCACAATTTCCAATAGGCTCTAGAACACTGAGTTTTACCGACCCCTCACGTTCAAACAGAAATGTAACAGCAGAGGTATATTATCCTGCTACAAGTGCAGGAGCAAATACAACGGTCGCAACCGGCGAGTTTCCCGTTTTGGCTTTTGGACACGGTTTTGTTATGTCGGTTTCGGCCTATGATCTTGTTTGGCAAGGCATTGTTCCTGAGGGTTATATCATGATTTTGCCTACAACCGAGGGCGCAATTACACCCAACCACGGTAATTTTGGACGTGATTTGGCTTTCCTGATATCGAAAATGCGCGATGAAAATATGAATGCATCTTCTCCCTTCTTTGGCAAAATTGCAGCAACATCAGCTGTGATGGGACATTCGATGGGTGGCGGATCGGCTTTTCTGGCCGCAGAATACGATACTACGATTACCGCAATTGCAACTTTAGCAGCTGCCAATACCAATCCGCCCTCAATTGCTGCTGCAACAAATGTGGCGATTCCCGCCCTGGTTTTTGCAGGAGTAAACGACTGTGTTACACCGCCGGCGCAGCATCAGATTCCAATGTACGACTCATTGGCAACGGATTGCAAGACTTACATTTCCATTAATGGGGCAAGTCACTGTCAATTTGCCAACTCAAATTTCTTTTGCTCAACCGGAGAGGCAACCTGTCAACCGGCTGCAACCATTAGCAGAACTGTGCAATTAAACACTGTATTTACTTATCTCCTACCCTGGCTCGACTATCAGTTGAAGGCAGACACTGCGGCAGGTAATAATTTTCAGACACTACTTTTGGGCAGCAGTGGGATCAGTTACGAACAAAATTGTTCGCTCACTACTGTATCTGGAATGGAGGAGCTAAGCTCAAAGGAATTTTCACTTATTCTCCAACAAAATGCCGAGTATGCAATTTTGAGGACCGACAGCAATATTGAATTTTCAATCCTACTCAGCGATATAAGCGGTAGAATACTCATGACTCAACATATCAGCAACAGTAATGAATATCATCTCGACTTATCGAACCTGAACGAAGGATTTTATTCCTTAAATGTAAAAGTGAAGGGGAAAACCGATTCTGTTTTTAAAATCTTACGATAGATCAATCACAAATAAAATTTGTAAAGCGGAGTAATTAAACCTACTCCGCTTTATTTATTTCATTGATAATTTCTTCTGACAGTGGCTTTCCTTTAAATCCTTTTACGAAAGGATATTCCAGAGATCTTTTAATATCCCGCTCATCAATTGAAGAGGAAAGTAGATAAATTTTTGTTTTGTCAAAAACATGCAGCTCGAATTTCCTTAACTCATCCAAAAACTCAAATCCGTTCATATTTGGCATTCTTATGTCGAGCAGAATAAAATCGGGCAAGGCAGCACCTTGCTCAAGCAATTCTTTAAGATAGTACAAAGCCTCTTCAGCGGTTGAGTACATTATAACCTCATCGCTTTGGTTGTGCAGATGGATTACTTCCGATTGGATAAAATTAAAAATTGCTTCATCGTCAATTAGTAAATATTTTTTCATAAAGCGTTTATATTTTCTTCTAATGGAATTTTAATAAATACGGTCGTCCCCTCATTTTTCACGGAACTGATATTGATTTCCCCATTCATTTTGTTTAGGATTTCTTTACAAATATAAAGTCCTAAACCTGTTCCTGCACTCGTATTCGATGCGCGGTAAAACATATCAAAAATCTTAGACAGATGTTCTTCTGAAATTCCTTCGCCATTATCTGTAATTTCTATCAAAAGATAGCCATTTTCTTTTTTGGCTTTGAAATGAACAATTGATTCTTCAACCTTTTTGAGGTATTTAAAAGCATTGCCCAGAACATTTTTTAATACGGTATTGAGTCTTGCCCTGTCTGTGAGAATATAGCCTTCAAAATTAATCTCGGCAATGAATCGGATTTTCTGTGTATTTAAATATTTAATATCGTCATAAATTTCCGAAACCATATCTGAAAGATATACTTCGTCATATTGTATTCCGAGTCGCGCATTTCTCGAATATTCTAAAATTTCCTGAATTGTTTCATCGAGGCGAAGGACTGACTTCTCCGCCATTTTTAGATAATTCTCTACCTTTGGATCCAATTCCGCTGTTTTAAAAATAAGCGATAGAATGCCTTTTACCGATAAAAGGGGCGAACGAAGGTCGTGAGATACACTGTACACAAAATTATCGAGTTCGGAATTTATCTTTTTAAGTTCCTCATTTTTTTGCAGGATATTTTTCTCAATGTTTTTGATTTCTGTAATATCAATTCCAATGACGATAATATTTTCGAGCTGATTGGAGGAATTAAAAACCGGCAGAATACTCTTAAGGGTGTAAAGCTCGGTATCTTCGGTAATCAAACTTTCTTCGAATTGTAGTAATTTTTCTGAAAGTACAGCTTCATTGATTTTGGAAATCAGCAAATCGAAACTGTATTCTTCTGAATATTCAGGCACATCAAGTTCATACAATGATTTGCCTGCAATATTTTCCCAAAATCTTTCTCTGCGGTGAAAATGTTGATTTGAAAATGCAACCTGTAACTCTGGGTTCAGTACAATAACTTCCGACGGCAGATTATTCAGTACATTTTCATAGAAATTTTTCAAAACTGTAGATTTCGATAGAAAAACATCACGTTCCTTCAGTGCACTTTCCAGATTTTTCTGCAGCTGCTTTACAGCTGTGATATCCAAAAATACACTTACAGAGCCGGACTTTTCACCATTCTGGCCTATAGTATCAGCAAAACTTATCAATAAATCAATGCTTTCTGTTTCCGTTCTGGGAAAACCGATTTCGTAAGTTTTGTCATCCAGTTTATTGAAGTAAGAAATTTGATTTTTGTTTTTCAGGTCTATAAGCACAGAAATACTTCTTTTACTAAAAATTAACAATCCCGGATCCTGAACCTGACTCAATTCAAAGAATTTCCGATTACTATAAATGATATTGTTTTCATTGTCCACCTCAACCAGACCAAGGTTCATATTATCGATAATATTTCGATATTTCTTCTCACTGGCGATAAGATTTTTCTCTGACAAATCACGTTCGTAAGCTGTAGAAATAATGCCCGATACAGCACGAATTAGCTCAATTTCACTTTTTGTCCATTTTCTATTTTCGTTGCACTCATCAAAGCCCACGAATCCAAAGAATTCGGCTTTAACAAAAAGAGGATATATAATGATCGATTTTATGTTTTGTGCTTCGAATACTGTTCTGATTTCATGAGGAAAAATGGAAATATCTTCCGTGTAAATACTCCCATTTTCAAGCATTGCATTTTTAATAAAGGCGATATCATCGATATAACTAACATATTTCTGTTCACCGATGATAGGTGAAATTCCAGGGCTGCAAATCTCATAAGTATTGGTGCAGGCTTTGCCATTGTCAATATTTTCAAAAACATAAACCCTGCTGGCCGCTGTATGAGAAAGCATCTTGTTTAAAACAAAATTAATACGTTCGTTTAGATTGGCAGAATTATTAATTTCCAATGATATCTCCGCTAGCAACTCCTGCTGTTTCAGGTGACTTTCAAGTGCTTTCTCCTGTAATTTTTTCTCGGTTATATCTATGTTAGTACCTATCAGCTTGGTTACTTTTTTCGA
>CAMDAB010000104.1 GCA_945888475.1 Saprospira grandis DSM 2844
CCTATAAAAGCAATTGGTCCGCAAAAAGCAGTAATACTGCCAGCAAGCAAAGCTGTTGTTATAATGATATACCAACGAAGTTTTTGTATATTTACGCCTAGAGACTTAGCATTCTCCTCCCCCAATAGCAGCACATTGAGCGGCTGTGCCAGAAAAAAAGCAAAGGTCAAAACCGATATATTAAGCAACGAAAGTACCAGAATCTCTTCGCTTCCAAGGCCACCTAAATCGCCCATGCCCCAAATGACAAATCGTTGCAGTGCCTCGCTTCCGCTGAAAAACTGAAGCAGCATGACGATTGCCGAAACGGCAGAACCCAGCATCATACCCAATATCAAAAGGGTGCTTACATCAGCTATACGTCGAGATACTGTCAATAACAACACAAGAACTACTGCAGCGCCCAAAGAAGATGCCGCAACCAAGCCCCAGCTGTTCAAAAAAGCACCTGCAAGTCCCATACTCATCAACCAACCCGAGCCCATAATCCACACTGCCGCTCCAAGGCCGGCTCCGCTGCTGATACCTAATACAAAAGGTCCTGCGAGTGGGTTTCTGAAAAATGTCTGCATCAACAATCCACTTAGTGAAAGTGATGCACCGGCAAGCATGGCAGCAGCAGTTTTCGGCATTCTCAATTGCCAGATTATTTTAGCGAATATAGTTTCACTCTCAGCGCCTACTAATGCAGAAATGACTGATGAAACAGGTATATAAACCGAACCTATGGCAAGGTTCAGCAGGATTCCAAGCAGCAATAAGCAAAAAAGTATTAAGTAGGATATTCTCATTATTTTTTAGACTTTAGACAATCATACTTCAGACTTTAAATCAATGTCTGATAGCTTGTTTCATATTTTCTTCTACTGCGGCATTAAAATACCGCGCTCTTTTGCTATTTTTTTTCACAAAGGTTAAAACCATTTGGAAAAATTCTCCGAATTAAAAGGGGCATTAAAATACCGCCTCCTCCGCTGTTGTTTTTCTCAAAGCCCCCCCCTCCCGATAGCTATCGAGGAAGCTTCCTCGAAAGCTTTCGGGAGGGGCATTCGAGGGCCGTTTGGGAAAAATTATCTCATTTTCAAATTATCTCATTTTCAAATTATCAAATTCTTACGAGACTTACTCTTTCATATGTTCATAATAATACAACTTGTGTTCAGGTAATTTCTCTGGATATAAAATTTTAATCATATCGGCCAGCACAAGATCGGGACGTACGATTGCAGATTCATAAAAATCGTAACCCCCGTTTTCTGAAATACGGGCAGTATAACTGTAAATCTCTGAATTTTTGAAGGCTTTGAAGGCTGTGTAGCGCGAATCGGCATTCAAAAGATCCTTTTTGTTTTTAGCAAGTACTACATTGAGCCAGATATCGGCACTTTGAGCTTTGTACAGCACTGATTCAAAATCGATTGGGATGCCACCTTTTTCAGTATTATCGGCCCAGGGATAAATTCCTCCGGCATCAGCAATAAATTGGGCTGTATAACTTTTTCCACCGGGTACAAACCAGGAGCCTTCCTGTGCCATTCCGACCAGTACCTTTGGTTTTTGTTCAATTGATATGTCCTTGCTCAATTGCTTTATTTCGAGATATTTTTTTGAAATTTGATTGAATTCCTTTTGCGCCTGATCTGATTTTTCGAAAAAATAAGACATAAAAACTGCCCATTCTGCTCTACCCAATGGGCTATCCTCCATAAATTCCGATATCATGACCACAGGAATACCCAAAGATTCGAACTTTTTGTGGCTTTGAGTACGACCGAAGCTAAAAACAAATACCAGTTCCGGATTTACACTGAGTGCTTTTTCATAATTCAAACCCTGATCATTGCCTAGTTCAGGCAAATTGCCCGATTGCATGCGCTTACGGATTTTTTCGTTGTAGACATATTTGCCATCGCTAATTGCTACAATTTTGTCGATCGATTCAATAAAATCCATAAATGCAATCTGTGAGGTTCCTGTGCAAATGACACGATCGAGCGGCACTGCTATTTTCACTGCATTTTCAAAACCATCCGGGGCTTTTGTTCCTTTAGGATAAAGCACATAGCGGAATTTTTCTTTGGCATCGCGCCAGGCATCTCCAATTGTCAAAATAATCAGATCGCCTTGTTTTACTGCTGTGAAATTTTTTGCAAATGTAGTTACAAGGGTATCGGCTTTGACAAAATGCGATGAAGCATCTTTTTCAATTGAATTTGAACAAGCATATTGAGCAAAAAAGCATAAAAAAACTAGCGCGTGGACTAATATCGTCTTCATTTCTGATGAAATTATGTTGCAAAGTTAAGGGTATAGCTGAGATTTTTTTAGATTAATTCAAATCTAAAGCAAATTTAGATTGAGCTGTTCTTTGCTGCTTTATTCCGTTTATTTTCAAAAAAATTTATCTTTGCAATAGAAACCTTAGGAACCAGAATTTGTTATCAAAAATATAGGCTTTGAAGGCCTCTTTTTACAAGTCATAACTATTTAACTGGAACAGAATCAATCTTCAAATTCACAAATCTTCAAATTTTCAAATTATAAAATGGCTTTTACAGAACAGGAAATCACCCAATGGCTCGCTGAGCTTGATACAGTCATCACTTCGGGCACACTTGGCGAACGCGAACTGAATGAAATGGAACTGCAGCGCATACAAAGTCTGCGTCGACTGGTTGAATTAAAAATCAATCCCTACCCTGCAGAAAAATTTGAAGTGACTAATTATGCCATTCCAACCAAAGAAAATTACAATGCGGAACTGGCTGAGCAATACAAAACCGAAACAATAAGCCTTGCAGGACGTATCATGTCGGTACGCGGAAAGGGTAAGGCATCTTTTGCCGAGTTGCAAGATTGTACAGGACGCATACAATTATATGTTGGCCAAGACAGCATCTGCCCGGGCGAGGATAAAACCATGTACGAAGAGGTGTTCAAAAGACTGCTCGATATTGGAGATTATATTGGTGTGGAAGGTTATGTATTTACTACAAAAACCGGTGAAATCAGTATTCATGTCTCTGCTTTCAAATTCCTGAGTAAGGCCATTCGTACACTGCCGATTGTTAAAACCGATGCAGAAGGAAATGTTTACGATGCCTTTTTGAATCCGGAACTGCGCTATCGCATGCGTTATGTAGACCTTACAGTGAATCCGCAGTTCAAAAATATATTTGTAACCAGATCTAAGGTGGTGAGCGAAATGCGCCGATTTTTCGATGCACAGGGCTGGATGGAAGTGGAAACACCTATTTTGCAGGCTGTACACGGCGGTGCTGCTGCGCGACCATTCGAAACGCATCACAATACTTTAGATGCCGATCTTTACCTGCGAATTGCCAATGAGCTTTATCTGAAAAGATTGATTGTTGCCGGATTTGACGGCGTGTATGAAATCGGCAAAATGTTCCGCAACGAGGGTATGGACCGCACGCACAATCCCGAGTTTACCTCTATGGAAATCTATGTGGCTTACAAAGACTATATCTGGATGATGGAAATGGTGGAACAACTTTTTGAAAAAATTACCACTACAGTTCATGGCAAAACAGCTATTGAGATCCGCAAACAGCAGGGTAAGGAATTCACTACACATATTGTCGATTTCAAAGGACCTTTCGAAAAACTCAGTATCTACGAGGCAATACAGAAACATAGCGGCCACGATGTAAGCAACATGAACGAGGAGCAGCTTCGCGCACTTTGTAGAAGTCTTAATATAGAGGTCGATCCAAGCATGGGTCGCGGAAAACTGATTGATGAAATCTTTGGTGAGACGACGGAACAACACCTCATTCAGCCGACTTTTATCATCGACTATCCGATTGAAATGACGCCCCTTGCTAAAAAACACCGCACAAAAGAAGGCATGGTAGAACGTTTCGAACTATTCGTGATGGGCAAGGAAATTGCCAATGCCTATACCGAGTTGAATGACCCGATTGATCAGCGCCGCCGTTTCGAAGATCAGCTGCGTTTGGCCGAGCGTGGCGATGAAGAAGCCATGGCGATGGATGAAGATTTTCTGCGCGCGCTCGAATTCGGTATGCCGCCCACTTCAGGACTTGGAATCGGAATTGACCGCCTCACCATGCTTATGACCAATCAGACGACCATTCAGGAGGTGCTTTTCTTCCCACAGATGAAACCGGAACCAAAACAGGACACTGAAGAATAAATCATAAAAGGTATTGAATTGATTTCGATACCTTTTTTAATGAAATTAGTTGTTAAGTTTAAATTAAATAGTTGTGTTCAAATAGGCGTTCAGAATGAAGACTCTTTAATTTCGACATCCTCAAAAAGCTTTTGTTGTCCAAAAATATATCATTATTGGCTAACAATTATTTATCAGTTTTAATTTAATATATCATGTCACATTTCCGACTTCTTCAAGTTTTTGTAATGATACTGGGGCTTTTATGTGCCACACACAATCTTTTTGCCCAAAAAGAACAACATTACCAAAAATTGACCGAATTAGATTCCCTGACTACAATAGCAGGCAGTTCAGGCAATTTCGAAAAAGCAAAGGAAGCGGCAAAGGAAGCTGCGAGTTATGCAGAAAAAAACCTGGAGGCTGTAGACAGTATCAGATTGGTTTTGAAAATGAAATATGCCAACACTTTGATTTTGGTAGGTTTTTACGATAATGCCGAAAAAGAATTGAATCCGCTCGGCATCATCATGAAGCAAAAATATCTGCAAAGTAAAATCCATGCCGATTACCTTGGATTGCAAGGCAAGAATTGTTTTTATACGGGGAAGCACGAATTATCTGAAAACTATTACCTTGAACAAATTGAAATGCTCAAGATTATTGTAAAAGCTAAAGGGATAGATTATGCTGAAGCATTAAATAACCTGGGTGTTCTTTATGCTGAGTTAAAAAGATTTGAAGAAGCAGAACCCTTGTACCTTTTATCAAAAAAAATCAGGGAAGAAGCGTTTGGAGCAGAGAGTGCAACCTATGGACAAAGTCTTAATAATCTTGCCATTGTTTACAAAAATTTAAAACGTTTTAAGGAGGCCGAAGACCTTTACCTCGAGAATTTATCGATTCAAAAAAAACTGTCGGAGCGAAACTATGCGCTAGCGCTCAATAACCTGGCTATTTACTACTCAGCAACAGGACAGGAAAAAAAGGCTGTGCCGCTCCTGCTCGAAGCGGCAGAAATAAGAAAAAGAATTTTAGGTTCAGAACATCCGGACTATGCAAGAATTATGCATAACCTCGGATCTGCCTATCTATTTTTTAAGGATCACCCCGCAGCCGAAAAGTGTTTCCTGAAGGCAATCGAAATTCGTGAGAAATTATTTCAGCCGCAGCATCCCGACCTTTTAGAGTCTTATGCCTCTCTTGCCAATAATTATCTCCATTCGGGAGATACAGTAAAAATGTGGTTTTACATTCAAAAGAGTTTCGAAAACAATGGATTCTATACCAGTTTTCCCGCAAAGTTTGATGATGCTTTTAGAGAAAAACTTGAAAATGCTGATTTTCAGAATATCCTTAAAGCTATAAGCAGCTTAAACGCTGTTTATGAATATTATAACTTAGGAATGCAAAATTCGCCAAATGATAATGCATTAAAGCGGGAAGCTTTGAATGTCTGCAAGGCAGTGTTATATCTTGAGGACAGGTACAGACTCTCTTTTGCAAGCGAAAACGACAAATTGAGGATTGCCTCAGAGTTAATGAGATGGAACAAGCGTGCAATGGCCCTTTCATTTGATATTTCTAAAGAAAGTAAGGAACTGCTGAACGATGCCTTTTTTGTGGCCGAGAGCAATAAATCAATCGTTCTGCTCAATACGCTTAGATCAATGCGGGCAAAGAGTTTCGGTGATTTACCCGATAGTATTATGCTCAGAGAACAGCTCCTGCAAAAAGAAATCAGTCTGGTAGAAAAGCAGCTCATCGAGACAAAGGATGAGGCTAATAAAACTGCTTTGCTCGAAAAAAAGAACAGTCTAAAGACCGAATCAAAGGCATTTACCAAAGTTTTGGAAGAAAAATATCCTAAATATTATAAACTAAAATACTCGACTTCCAATACAGATTTATCCTCAATCCAGCAACACTTGCCCCAGAATGCGCTGATGCTTGAGTATTATATAGCAGATTCCCTGCTCTATGTATTTAGCCTGTCAAGAACTGAAATAAAAATAATAAAAGAGGAAATAAATCCTGATTTATTGAAAAGTCAAATAAAAAAATTGCGCAGTTCACTGAGCGATTACAACTACATCAAAAATGAAAGCAAGGCAGCCTGTGAAGATTTTAAGGAATCGGCATTTTGGTTCTATGAAAAAACCCTTGCTAAAATTTTGGAAGCCCACAAAAAAACCGATCATTTAATCATAATTCCCGATGCTGAATTGGGGCATCTTCCATTTGAAGTTTTTCTAACTGAGAAAGGCAATGGTTCTGATTATGCTAAAATGCCATACCTTATCAACAAATACAAGGTTAGTTATAATTATTCCGCTGCGCTTTGGGTTGAAAATCTTAAACAGAAAAAAAAGAAAAACAATTCAATGATCCTTGCGGCAGCTGCTCTTTATAGCAGCAACAGCGATAGTTTACGAACGCTAAAAAGCAGGGGAGACAATTTGTCAAAAATTCGCAAGCAATTGCAGGACCTTCCCATGGCAACAGTAGAAGTAAAAGCCTTGGAAAAGTTATTTGATGGAAAATTTTTAATAGGATCATCGGCAACTGAGTCTGGCTTTAAACAAAATGCCCACAAGTACGCAGTCATTCACCTTGCGATGCACGGATTAATGAATGCTCAATATCCAATTTTGTCAAGTTTGGCATTTACCGAAAATACTGATAGTATCGAAGATAATTTCCTGCAGGCTTATGAGATTTCGAATATGAATCTAAATGCAGAATTGGTAGTTCTTTCGGCATGTGAAACAGGTTATGGAAGTTTTCAGCAGGGAGAAGGGGTCATGAGCCTGGCACGTTCTTTCATGTATGCTGGTGTGCCCTCTTTGGTAGTTACGCTTTGGCAGGTGAACGATGCATCTACTGCAAAAATAATGCAGCTTTTCTATAAAAATTTATCTGCTGGTATGGATAAAGCTGCGGCACTCAGGCAGGCAAAGCTAAGTTACATTAAAGAAAGCAAGGCCCAGTCAGATTTCATGGCGCATCCTGCTTTCTGGGCAGCCTTTGTGCAACTTGGCGACAGCAGCCCCATAAAAATAAAGGAGAAAAATAATTACAGTACAATTATTTGGATCGCTGTTACACTTTTAGTCATTATTGTCTTTTTCACGATGATACTAGTCCGAAGAAAAAGACAACATACTTTGGGTTAATAACAAAAATTAGGCTTTAAAGTCTCTTTAGCAAATTTGCCTATTTCCCAAATATAATTTTACAACTATATAAATCTTTTACGCAGAGGGCATAATTGAAATAACCCGATACAAGGCCATTTGAGGCATCATAATTGAGATCGGAAAACCAGTAATTTAGGCTCTGGGTATTGATTGGGTTCACAAATTTGAGTGTTATATTTTTGCTGAAATCGCGGCCCTTCAATTCCACATTCATCTGTTTCGACTGGCTTTTTATAACACTGGCAGGCGCCATGAGCTTAGCATCAGGTACAAATTCACTGACAGCACCGTGCTGAATTTCAATACTGGCAGGCTCTTCCGATTTGAAAACAAAAGGAATTTTGATGATTCCGTTTTTCGGATTTTTACTCCATTTTTTCATACGGTTACTCCCCTCGTGGAAAAGCCCGATATGCCATTCTTTTTGGGTCCCATTATCACCGTCATTTGCTTTTAACCACCAGATCCATTCGTATGGATGCATTTCGGGATGACAGCTGTGGTTACAATCGAGACACAATACGCCATAAAATCCCATTGTTGGGTTGTCATTTTCGAGATTCACATGCTGTTTCAATCCTCCGGCTCCAGGTAGGGTTGGCAGGAAAAAATAATTCATGATAGGTCTGTATTCCCGCTGTGGCGTCAATTCGCAATGCAAACGGTATGACCTGATGTCGATATTGTTGGTATCGCGCACAAAAGGCGAGGCTTTAAAATCGATTTTTCCTTTTGAGGTAAAATCCTGTCGTTTGATTTTACCCTGTCGGTCGTACATTTCGAAAACCCTGTGCAGATATTTGTGCAAATGAAAATTGAGATCGAAATTGACATCATATTCCGTAAACTGCTCTTCGCCACTTCTCGAAATGCGTACGACTGTACCCACAAATTTTTCTTTTTTCATCGAAAATGCACGCCAGTTGAAATTTGCAAAAGTACTGATGAGCCATCCAACAGGACCAAGTTTATGATGCTGCTTTTTGCGGTAAATTAAAGAATCGGCTAATGTTGGCATAACCAAATCGACCAGCAATTCATTTAAAGTATCATTTTTTGATATCTCATCATTACTTTTCAACAGATGAAGAAAGCTTTCGGGCGTTTTTTGATAAGTCTCAATTTCAAATTTCTGTGAAAAGAGCTGTCCTGCCAGGATTAGCAAAAACGATATTAAAAGGCAGTTTTTCATGATTTTTTATTTTAGACAAGAATAATATCAATCTTTTACAAAGGATATATATCTGCGGTAATTAGGCGATTTAATACTCAGAAAATAAATCCCTGAAGCCTCATTGGCAAAGTTGAGATTTCTTTGGATATTTTTTCCGGGACTTTCAGCTCTTTCCCAATAAACAGCTTGACCAACAGCATTATGAATATAAATTTCGAACAATTCTTCTGATTCGGGAAGATCGATATTAAACATAAACTGCCCCGAAACGGGATTTGGAATGACCTGCATATTGATGCGCTCATCATTCAAAATGTTAGAACCGTTTGCGAGTCCAACCGTAACGGTAACGCTGTCATAATCGGTGCAATTATCTCTAATGGCACTCAATACTGCTGTGTACGTACCTGCGGCCGTGTAGGTATGGGAAGTTGTAACCGTACTGGCTGTTGTACCATCGCCAAAATCCCAGGCAAAAGCAACTGCATTGACCGACAAGATTCCTGAAAAATTTACACGCGCAATGGTATTCAAAAATACATTTGGATTACTGTTACTCAGGACTGCCGTGGGGCCGGGAATTTCAGTAACTGCTGCATTATAAGTATCTGTCTGACCTATACCGTCGCGACAATAAACAATATAACTACCCGGCGCAAGATTTTGCAGAATATTTGAAACCTGAAAATTGATTCCATCGATACTGTATTGATAATTTCCGTCGCCGCCCAATGCGCTTACCTCAATTGAGCCATCATTTGAGCCGCAGCCTGACTGCGTAGATGTTGCTGCTGTGATTGTGACAGGTGGTGTGCGATTGAAGCAGAATAAAAAAGATTCCGAATTAGTAAACTGTCCGCCCTGACCTAAAATATTTCCGACCGAATCAATCACTGCATAACTTCCATCGCCGTAAGCACAGCAGATACCATCGCCATAAGCATCATTTATAGTAAAGGTATAGCATCCGTCGCGCAGACAAACCAATTGATTTACCGTATCGGCAACTATTGAAAGTGGACCACCCGATGCTACTACATTATTCAACGAATCAGTAATCTGCCAGCGGGTTTCTTCGGGATAACTATCTGTTATAATTCTGATATTCAATCTATTGTTGGCGTAGTCAACGGTAACATTCTGCTGTATGGTATCGCTGCCGTTTAAATTAGAAACAATCAGCGTAACCGGATATGTCCCAGCTGCCTGATATGAAATATTGGGACTTTGTGATGTTGAACTAGCTGGATTTCCACCAGGAAAAAACCATTGCCAGCCCGGTGCTGCGTTGATAGAATTATCAGTAAATTTTATGGAATCACCAGCACAGAGTGAGCCGCTGATATAACTAAAATCGGCAGAAGGTGCAAAAGGCGAAGGACTAAAGAGATCCGATTCCCAAACTCCGCGGCCATAAGTAGCCGCACGGATTTTACTAATACCGTAATGTATTTCCAATTCATTGACAATTACATTCGGCAATCCTGTCATATATGCCTGCCAATTAGATAAGTTATTGTCCTTATAATAAACTCCGACATCGGTTCCAACATAAAGTCCATCGGCAGAACCTGCCTGATATTCAATACAGTTTACAGGTAGATTTGGCAGATTTCCGCTAATGTTTTGCCAACTGACTCCTCCATCGGGACTGTAAAATACTTTTTGCGTGGCATTGAAACCCGATAGGGCAATCCAGATTCTATTTTCGTTGAGCGGATCGATTGTGATGTACTTGATTGCAGCTGAAATTTGCGGAGTGATGGTTGACCAGTTCTGCCCACCATTTATAGTTTTATACAACACAGACCCTCTGCCAGCATAGATGTAATTGGAATTTGATTTTGCAACGGCTATGTAATTCAAAGTATTACCCGTACCAAAGCTGGAAACCTGATTCCAGGTCAGTCCTCTGTCGGTAGTTTTCCAAACTTCTTCATAACCTGCATAGAGCGTGGAGGGCACATTGGGGTCGATGACATAAGGCGTAACCCAAGCGCCGTTTACAGAACTTGAAGGTACAATGTCTGTCCAGTTTTGTCCACCATCTGTAGATGCGTTTAATGCTCCATTCTGAATACAGCCGTACATAAACTGCCCATTGCTGTAATCAATTGCTGCTTCCATGCCATCGGCTCCCAGCACATGATTCCACTGCCCGTTAACCAAAAGATTGGTGCCATTATCCTGAGACCCGCCAATGATTCTGTAGGCATTTTGGGCACTGACGCCAAGGCGGTAGAGCTGCATAATTTCGATCCCTGGAGAAAGGTTTGTCCATGCGATTCCAAAATTTGTCGATTTAGAAATACCACCATCGCTGCCACAATACAAATTAGTACCAAAAAAATCAAGTGTATGAATATCGGCATGTACATAACCCAAGGTTGCAGGATGCACCCAATGTGTGAGGCAATTCCAGCTTGCGCCGCCATCTATTGAGTTCCATACATTAATTCCACCTGAGAAAACCAGATCGGCATTAGTGGGCGATACAGCAAGTGCCATGTCGTACCAACTTTGTCCGCCTGTATCAGCTCCGAGTTCATCGTAGGTAAAAATATTGGGCGTATTGGAACGCAGCGTGAAAGAAGTTCCACTATTTACCGAACGGTAAAGTCCATAAAAGCCACTGTCGCCTTCATCTCCGAAAAGTATGTACACATAGTTTGGATTTGCCGGAGTTACAGCTATGGAAGCTCTGTTTACAGCAGTTGCAATTGGCAATCCGGTTGTAACCTGCGCAAAGCTGACACCCGAATTATTCGATTTGTAAAACTGATCGCTGCAGGCATACACAACAGAGGGGTCACCGGGCTTGAACTCTACATCGCGCATATTGCCTGACTGTGACTGTATCCAGTTGTTTCCTCCATCTGTACTGCGGTAAATGCCATCGTTTGTTGCAGCAAAAATAATCTGGTTGTTGCTGGGATGCATAATCATGCGTCTGATCAGCTTGGTATTGGCAATGCTCCAACTCAGTCCTGTTGTATTCCAGGTCTGTCCGCCATCTGTCGATTTCAAAACTCCAATACTATAGGTATCTGATCCGTCACCGTCGCCAGTACCAAGGTAAATGACATTGCTGTTTGTAGGGTCTACTAAAATTGCTGATACCCCCAAAACCGGCAGATTGTCGGTGAGGTTGGTCCAGTTGCTACCTCCGTTAATACTTTTCCATAATCCACCAGATGCGGAACCTGCATATAAAACTGCGGCATTATTAGGGTCTTGCTCAACACAGTTGATACGGCCATTTCCAGGATTCCAGCCACTGGTATTATTCCAGTTTGAAGGGCCTAAGGCTGTCCAGTTTGCAGCTCTTGAGCCGGCGCTTGGCACTCTTTCATATTTATTTTTAAATTTTAGATGTTCTTCCCAGGCCTGAGCGGGTCGGGGTCTTTTTCCGGAAGGATAAACCCTGTCCTCCATAAAATATTCCCAGCGTTTGTATTGTTTCCAGCCCTTACCACGTTCATAAGGTCTGTTGCCCCACTCCTGATCAAAAGCCTGTTTTACGGTATAAAAATCAACTGAAGGATCGTTCATGAGTTCAACCCATCTTTGTGCATAAACATTTGTAATACTAAGTATCAGGACAAGAATCCAACTAAAATTTTTCATTGAAAGGTTTTGGTTTTACTTTTTAATGTTTTATGAAAAGCTTTGAACTTCTTATAAAAATTTAGATTTGTATTGCAATATAGTAAATAAAACAGAAAGTGGCGTTGCTGTGAGGAAGAAATAGTTGTTATCTCTTCCCTAGAAAAGCGGTAATTTTCACGCAAAGCTCACCAAGTGTGAATTACGATCACGTCTATCGGTCGAGAGAAATTAGAAGATGACATCTGTGGCAAAATTTTAATATGCTGGCACTTTCATCTTTCATTGCGTGGAGCGCGTCGTCCTATGACGAGATTGCTTCCTCTTCATATCTTTCAAGCCTACTTACTCAGGAGATGTTCTATTTGTTTTCTTAAAAATTCTATTTCCTGTTTTAAAGCAGCAATCAGATCTGTTTGCTGCTCAATAGTTTTTTGCAGGGTAGATAGAGATTCATCCCCATAAAAATGATTAATGACTGTATGCCCAGTCTGGTTATTATTATCGTGTCCACCACTGACATTGTTTACAAAAAGACTGCTTTCGTCGAAGTCTTCGATTTCCTTGGGTGTCATGTTTAAAAATGATGCAATCTGCACAAGACGCTGGTCGTCCATCTTTGTTTCATTTCGTTCAAGTTTGCTGTAGGCTTGAGTGGAAACATGTAAAACATTTGCCATCTCTTCCTGTTTCAAACCTTTCAACATCCTAATTTTCTTTAGCTTATCACCTATTTTCATAACTTTA
>CAMDAB010000105.1 GCA_945888475.1 Saprospira grandis DSM 2844
ACCAAATTTTTTCGCCACATAGGGAATATCGTGAAAAGCACCACCGGGACCAAAATTAAATCTGCCATGCATACGCACATAATTTACTGCTTTTTCTTCGTAAGCCTTACGGGCAATAAACATTTCGGAAAGATTGTGTTTGCCCTTGCCCATACGAAGCAATTCCGATTCAAAAAATGAAAGGCTCGAAAAACTCCAGCAGGTTCCCGTGCGTCCCTGATTCTGAACTTCGGTTGCCTCAATATCGCGAACTACCGTAAACTGATAGCCTCCGTCTTTTTTATTGCTGAGTTTTGCCGTTTCCTGCGCAAATGTTGTAGAGACCGACAAAGTCATAAGTCCCAATGCCATTATTTTTAATCTGTTGTACATCGCTATTTTTATTTTTTTCTGAAATTAAATTTTAATCATTGCAAAGTTAATAAAATTTTTTTGAGAAATTGGTGGATATATCCCTACATTAAAGGGCATATTTATTAAAATTAATCTTTAAAATATTGCTAAGACGCTGATTAATAATTTGCAATGATTTTAATTCTTGAAAATTATAAGCACATTTTGTAACTTTGTAAATATTGGAATAAACTGTAATTCAAAGTACAAAGCAGCATATGAAACTGAGATTGAAGGGAAGAATTATTAAAAGTGGGTTGCGACTGCACAAAAGGCTGACTACACAGTCGAGAAAAAAGCCGATTGTGCTACAGGAAAAAGCATTGAAAAATCTTTTGAAAAAAGCTGCAGATACCGATTTTGGAAAAAATTACGGTTTTGAGGAAATCCTGAAAGAAGATAATTTCATCAAAGCTTTTCAGGAAAGGGTACCCATTCACGATTACGATAAAATCTACAATGAATGGTGGCATCGACTACTGGATGAAGAGGAAAATGTCGTCTGGCCAGGTAAAATCAGGTATTTTGCGCTTAGCTCCGGCACATCGGGCAGTCCGAGCAAATACATACCCGTGAGCGATCAGATGCAAAAGGCAATGAGCCGTGCATCGAAATTTATGCTTTCGCATTCCATTAAACTTGGATTACCACCTGCATTTTACGGCAGGCATTTTCTGATGATGGGCAGCAGTACCGAGTTTACACATAAAGGAGAACTTTTGATTGGCGATGTATCTGGAATTAACTCCAGTAATGTACCTTTCTGGTTCCGCAGCTTTTACCGTCCAGGCCGTAAGATTAAAAAAATCAAGGATTGGAAAAGCCGCATTGAGGCGATTGCCGAAAAAGCCAAAGATTGGGATATTTGCACTATTTCAGGCATCCCCTCCTGGGTTCAATTGATGATGGAGCGAGTCATAGAGCACAATGGCGTTCAAAATATTCATGAGATATGGCCAAATTTCCAGGTTTATGTTTCTGGTGGAATTGCATTTGGACCCTACAAGAAACGTTTTGAACAATTGTGCGGAAAACCTATCATGACACTCGACACCTACTATACTTCTGAGGGTTGCATTGCCTGTCAGACCAAGCTCGACAATGATGAAATGCCGATGGAACTCATTTTAAAAAACGGTATATTTTTCGAATTTATCCCTTTCGATGATGCTCACTTTAAAAATGGCCTGATGATAGAGGGCGCTAAAGCACTTACAGTGGAGGAAGTAGAGGAAGGGGTTGATTATGCGCTTGTTATCAGCAGTTGTTCAGGTGCCTGGAGATACCTTATCGGAGATACCCTAAAGTTTACAAACAAAGATACAGCCGAGATAAAAATCACGGGGCGCACCAAACATTTTCTGAGCATTACCGGCGAGCATCTCTCGGTCGATAATATGAACAAGGGCATAGAGGCAATGGAAGAATTGCTCGATATTGTTATTCCTGAATTCAGTGTTAAAGGTATTAAAGTGGATAATCATTTCGAACATCACTGGTATATTGGCTGCGATACTGATTTTGACGAACAGAACTTTGCCCAAAAACTCGACGCCAAGCTCTCTGAACTGAACGATGATTATGCCACAGAACGCAAGGAAAATCTCTTGAGATATATAAAAGTGCATCGCTTAGAGGAAAAAACTTTTTTCGACTGGCTAGAATCCATGGGAAAAGTTGGCGGACAAAGTAAATTCCCCCGTGTAATGAACGATGCTCAATTCGAAGATTGGAAATCATTTATAAAGAACTATGGAAAATGACAAAAGCCTGATTTTGTTTGATGGTGTCTGCAATTTATGCGACAGTTCGGTACAATTTATTTTGTTGAGAGATAAGAAAGACCGCTTTCGTTTTGCTTCTCTGCAATCGGATTATGGGCAAAATATACTCAAGCAGCATCATCTTCCCACCGAAAAATTCAACTCTCTGGCGCTGATAGAAAATGGGAAATTATATCAAAGATCTACAGGTGCCCTCCGCATTGCGCGTAGGCTAAAAGGCGCTTGGCCAATGCTTTATGCTTTTATAATTGTCCCCCCTTTTATTCGCAATTTTGTTTATGATTTGATTGCCCGGAACCGCTACCGTTGGTTTGGTAAAAAAGAAACCTGTATGATGCCCCGCCCGGAGTGGAAACAGAAGTTTTTGGGGTAGTTGGAGGACGAGCCTTGCGTATTAGGTTGCTTACTTAGACAGTTGGCTAATTGGTAACTGGTATGCTGGTAATTGGTAGTTGGACGACGAGCCTTGCGTGGTGGTAACTGGTAACTGGTAATTGGTATTTGAGCTCGCAACGCTCGGTTCTTGATACCTGATACTTGATACTTAATACTTGATAATTGATACTTGATTCGCTTTGCGGAACTTCGTTTCTTGTTACTTGATACCTGATGCGCTTCGCGGAACTTCGTTTCCTGATACTTGATACAAATCCTTAATGTCTGTATTCTAAAATCATTCCGCTACAACTTTTCCCTTAATCCTTAGAATTGTCTGTGCCGGTTCAGTGTTTGCAGTGACTGTGATAACTTTGTCCTGCTCTCCTCTTTTTCCGAGGCTATTAAAATTCACTTTAATTTCGGCATTTTCACCAGGCTCAACCGGATATTTGGGCCATTCGGCTACTGTGCAACCGCAGCTTCCTTCAACTTTTTCAATCATCAGACGTCTTTTGCCGATATTTTTAAATTTATAAATTTTGCTGACAGTAGCGCCTTCTTTTACCTCTCCAAAGTTAATTTCAGTTGCTTCGAATTGAATACTGGTTTGTGTTTCAGCTCTTTTGGCTGCTTCTTTGGCCAGTATCTCATCCTTTATTTTTTTAAGTTCATTTTCCTGTTCAGTAAACTTCCTTTTAAGTTGGTTTAATTCATTATTAAGGTCGGAAACTTCTTTTTTCATTTTTTCCTGATCGCTGCTTAACATTTCATTTTCCTGCAGGAGTTTTTCATTGTGCTGTTTCGTTTCAGCAAGGCGTTGGCTGAGACTGTCAACTTTTAAGTTCAGATCGGGTCCTATCTTTTTCTTATTTTTTTGAGCAAATAATGAAAGTGACATTAAAACAAAGAGCATCAAAATACTGTAGGATTTCATAAACTTATTTTTTCGATTTTTTAGATTTCTTTTTAGTACTACTATATCTTCTTATATTCGGTGGAATTGGTTTTGCCATGGGTACAAGAGCCGTTACAACACTATCAAGTGGCAAAATTCCTGCTTTAACTATGTCAGCGTAGCTAATTTTCATTTCTGTAGCCGCATATTTACTTAACAACTTTTGTGTGCGTTCATAATCTTTAAGCATTTCATTGCGCTTCGATTTTGACATTCCTAAAAAATTAGTACTGTCGTTTTTAAAGGCCGAAATAGGAATTACTGAGTATACCCAATTGTTTACCGATTTTTTCTGATTGTGAATATAACAGAAAACCGGCATATAATGATGTTTCCCAATTGATTTTTTCCCAGTCTTCGAATTTTTTGTCAACTCCACTTCATATATTAAGCCAATATTCGAAGCAGGCGGATTGAATTGGTTGGAAATAAAATTACCCAAAGAATAGGCACAGGTAACTTTTTTGAAAGCATTTTTGCCAATAGAAACTGAATCGCTCACTATGGGTTGAATTACATGTGGGTGCGATCCAACAACAAGATCTGCGCCATTTTCCCATAGCCATTTCGTGAGTTTTTCCTGATCTTTATTTTGAGTGTGTTGATATTCCTGCCCCCAATGCATACAAACTATTATAAAATCAGCATTAAGCTTCGATGCTTTTTGCATATCTAACTTGATTTGTATCGTATCTATCAGATTAACAATGTTTGGCTCGTATGTAGGCATTCCGTTGGTACCATAGGTGTAACTAAGCAGGGCAATGCGGAAATTAACGCCATCTATTTTTTTCTCCAGTATCAATGGATATTTAGCCGACCTTTCTGCCTCATTGCGAAAAGCACCTGTATGTTTTAAATTAAAGGAATCGAGCACATCGAGCGTATGCATAAGTCCGTACTTGCCATTGTCATTGATATGATTGTTGGCGGTGAGCAAAACATCAAAACCGGCTTTCTGAAGATATTCAGCTAAAATATCTGGTGCTTTGAAAGTGGGGTAACCACTGTAATTGTTCTTGTCGTTGAGGGTAAGTTCCAGATTTCCAATGACAAAATCAGCCTTTTCGAACAAGGGACTCACATAGCGAAAACAGGGTTCATAATCGAATCTTCCGCTTTTGGGATCGTATGCTGAACGTATTTGAACACTGTGCTGCATGATGTCGCCGACAAAGAGCAGTTTGAGTGTTTTATCTCCTGCGGCTGAATTGCCCAGATCAAAAAGTCCCTTACCCTCTTTCGTGCTGCAGCCTATTGCCAAAAAAGCAATTGCAAAAAAAATAAATTGAACTATGCAGCGCATCGAAGGTTTATATTTGGTGTTCTTTTGATAATTTTACTAAAATTTTCATATCAAACAAAGATACTAAAACATCAGAAATAAATGAACCAATAGTTATGACACTCCGTTTAAATTATTAAAACTTAATCATATGGCATTTTTTGATAAATTTTTTAATTCCGATAAAACCAAGGGGCAAAGCAAGCTCAAATGGAATCTACTTGAAAGTATTGAGCATCTGGAAGAAGCTATAGCGCTGTCGCATAATCATCCTGTTGCTATCTTCAAACATAGTACCCGTTGCTCAATCAGCAGCGTGGCTAAAGACAGACTTGAGCGCAGCTGGGATTTCCCGGAAGACGGCGTACCAAGTATGTATTACCTCGATCTAATAAGCTACAGGTCAATTTCGAATGAAATAGCCGAACGTTTGAAAGTTCACCACGAATCTCCGCAGTTAATTCTAATCAGTAAAGGTGAGGCCATCTACGATGCTTCACATAATTACATTTCAGTGGCAGAATTAAAAGAGGCACTATCTTAATTTTTATACTGCGCTAAAAAACAAAAGCACTTTCATGAGTTTGAAAGTGCTTTTCTTTATTTATTAACCACCAAAGTCGTCGAAGGCTATATTTTCTTTTGGAACACCAAGACTATCAAGTGTAGTGATTACAGACTGATTCATCATTGGAGGACCACAGAAATAATATTCAATTTCCTCCGGCTCGGGATGTTTATCGAGATAATGTTTTCTTAACTGAGGCATGATATAACCAAAGAAACAATTGCCGTTTTCGTCATCGAGACTTTTCTTTTCTACCCAGTTTGGATCCTGAGGGTCCATATCGATTACAACATAAAACTTGAAATTAGGGAATTTAGCCTCAATTTCTCTAAAGTCTTCTATGTAAAACAACTCTCTTGGAGCGCGCCCACCATACCAATAAGAAACTTTACGATCGGTTGTTTTCAGTGTATGAAACAGATGGAATAAATGTGAACGCAAAGGAGCCATACCTGCACCACCGCCTATGTATACCATTTCCTTTTTTGTAGGCTTGATATGGAATTCACCATAAGGACCTGAAATCATTACCTTATCGCCAGGTTTTTGATTGAACACATAAGATGAACAAATTCCGGGATTTACATCCATGTAGCCTTTGAAAACTCTTTTACCGTCTTTGTCTTTTTCGAAAATCGGATTAGGGTGGGCAACACGGATATTTAACATAATAATTTGCTGTTCTTCGGCCTCTCTAGGGTGATTGGCCATAGAATATGCTCTGAAGATAGGTTCATCATTTTTCATGACAAATTTTCGAATACCGTTTTGCTCCCATTCTTTTTCAAATTCATCAGGTTGCTTACCCATTCTTGGATGTGAAGTAATATCCATATCGGTATATTTTACCTGAATACCACCGGGTACATCTATCTGTATGTAACCACCAGCATCGAAGGATACCGGCTCAGGAACTCTCACAACAAATTCTTTGATATAGGTAGAAACGTTATAGTTAGAAACTACTTCGCACTCCCATTTTTTGATACCAAAAATTTCTTCAGGAACTTTAATGTCCATATCGCCACGTACTTTCACCTGACAGGCAAGACGCCATTTATCGGCTGCATCTTTGCGTGAAATGTGGTTAAGTTCAGTTGGAAGGATATCTCCCCCACCTGATACAACCTGGCATTTACACATTGCGCAGGTACCACCACCACCACAGGCAGAAGGAAGAAAAAGGCTTTCGTTAGACAATACGGAAAGTAAGGAAGATCCGGGTTTTACCGACATTATCTTCTCTCCACCATTTACAGAAATTTTAACATCGCCTTGTGGCACCAACGCTTTACGGGCACTAACGAGACCGTAAGCCAATAAAAGTATTACCACAGAGAACACAATGATTGCAGCAGCAATTGAAGTGACTAACATTTGACTTATATTTTATTGTAAAACAATTATACTACTTCATGTATTCTGCAGGGTTGATACCCATAAAGCCCATGAAGGCCATACCCATAAGACCGGTTAGGATAAAGGCCATACCAAGACCTCTCAAGGGTGCAGGAATTGCTGCAGTTCTTAATTTTTCACGAATAGCAGCAAATGCAATGATTGCCAATGCCCAACCAACTCCGGCACCAATACCAAAAGCAGTTGACTGACCAAAATTATATTCGCGTGATACCATAAATAGAGATGCTCCGAGAATAGAACAGTTTACAGTAATCAGCGGAAGAAAAATTCCAAGCTGATTATAAAGGGCAGGAGAAGCTTTTTCTACCACCATTTCTACAAATTGTACCAATGCAGCAATAGTTGATATAAAAAGTATCAAGCGTAGAAAAACCAGATTTACACCTGGAATCACAGCCCCATCTTTCATCAGAAAAAAATCAATCAGCCAATTGACCGGAGTTGTAATTGCCAATACAAAAACAACAGCTATTCCAAGCCCTATCGCTGTTTTAACACTTTTGGATACTGCCAAATATGAGCACATTCCCAAGAAATAGGAAAGAATCATATTGTCAATGAAGGCAGCCTTTATGAATATATTTAATATATCGCCCATAGTTTTCTTATTTTTAAAAATTAAAGAAGGTTTTAACTAAGATACATCAACCAGTTTTTGATTTCTTGCACGTTGTACCCAAATAATTACACCAATCAGGAACAAAGAAGCGCAGGGTAATACCATCAGGTTGTTGGGAATATACCAGCTAGGAAGCACTTTCCATCCCATGAAGGATCCCTTTCCGCTTATTTCACGGATAACAGCCATTATAATCAGAATAAACCCATATCCTAAACCGTTTCCGATACCGTCGAGGAATGACTGCCAGGGCTTATTGGCCATAGCATATGCTTCGAGACGACCCATAACAATACAGTTCGTTATGATAAGGCCGATGAATACAGATAGCATTTCATAAGCGCTGTAAGCGAAAGCACCCAAAAGCATCTCTACAACCTGTACAAGCGCAGCAACAATGAGCAGCTGTACAATCATACGAATTGAACTTGGGATTGATTTACGCAGCATAGAAGTTACAAGATTTGAAAAAGCTGTAACCAATGTAACACCTATTGCCATAATCAATGCCGGATATACCTGAGAGGTAACAGCCAAAGCTGAACACACACCCAAAATCTGTACGGTTACCGGATTATTGTCATCAATCGGGTCGGTAATAAGTTTTCTTTCATTTTTACCTAAAACCGAAACTTTAGTATCAGTTGCCATATTGTTAAACAGGTTTTGAATTTTATTAAATTATTTACCGCCGTCTGCTTTTCCAGATACCTTTTCAAGATACGGCAGATAATATGAAATTCCACGTATCATCATTTCAGAAACACCAACAGAGGTTACAGTTGCGCCTGAGATACTTTTTACTTCCCAGTTTTTATTTTTGGGTGCTTTCACAACAGCAACAGATACATATTTGCCTCCATTGTCATAAATCTGTTTTCCCTTGAACTCATCTTTAAAATCTTTACTATCTTTAATTTCAGCACCTAGACCAGGAGTTTCTGCTTTATGTTCAAAGTTTACACCCGAAACAGTCCATTTACCTTCTTTATTGTCTAAGCTGATATAGCCCCATATTTTGTCCCAAAGCCCATTACCCCTTACCACAACTATTGTTGATTTGGCTGATTTGCCTTCTACCATATAAACAGGATAAATGCGCTGATCTAGAGGGAATTTTTCTTCAAGAGACAAATCTATATCTACCAATTTGGCATATTTTACACCTTGTCCACGTTTGTTAAGTTCGGCAAAAAGTTTGTCGCTTTCTTCCTGTTTGGTATCGGCTTTCTGTTCAAACTTAACTTTACCTTTTGCGTCAAGCACAACAACTTTAACATTTTTATCAAAATCCAAGCCTGTTCCACCATCGGGCAGTGCTGCCAGGATTGATTTTTTCTTAGCTTCTTCCTTGTTCTTTGCCTGAATTGGATCGAGCACATTATAGAGAAAAGAAAGAACAAGTGCTGTGATGCCGGTCATAATCAGCACGTATACATATATATTAAGACCCTTTTGCATATTGTTTAGCTCTTTTCATACGTTTAGAAATATTCCCTTCGATGACAAAATGATCGACCAAAGGAGAAAATACATTCATAATAAGGATCGCAAGCATCCAACCCTCGGCATATGCCGGATTCATCACGCGAATCATCATACCGAAAACCCCGATCAGGAAGCCATACCAAAGTTTACCTGTATTTGTTTGCGCTGCTGTAACAGGATCGGTTGCCATAAATACTAAAGCAAACAACAATCCACCCATTCCAAAATGCTGATACCATGGAACATTCATATAAGGAGTTGCCTGCCATGCATTGAATAAAAGTCCCATAACTGCAACACCTAGCGCAAATGATAACATTATTCTCCAACTAGCAACTCTTGTTGCCAATAAAATAACACCACCTAAAATGATAGCAGGTTTACAGGTTTCTCCAATTGAACCCGGTATACCACCCATCCACATCTGCAATGCAGAAAACTGGCTGAGGATACCTCCGGTAATTTCTCCGGTTGCAGGATCGGTTACAACCCAACCTGACTGGTAACCCAAAGCCAATGGAGTTGCACCTGAAAAGTTTGCTATAATTGGATGTCCATCCTGGAATGTTGACCAACCTATGGTTTCAAATAAGGGATTGAACATAAGATGTCCCCAGTTGTAATCGGCTACTTTGTTCTCTAAATCCAAGCCGGCTATCCATGGTGTATCCCCTGAAATGTAAGTTGGATAGGCAAAAAAGATAAATACACGTGATAGGAGTGCAATATTTACAACATTCATCCCTGTACCACCAAAGGCTTCTTTTCCGAGTATTACAGCAAAAATGATAGACAGTGCCAACATCCAAAGTGGAATGCCCGGAGGCATGATAAGCGGAATGAGCGCAGCAGAAACCAGGAAACCCTCTTCAACTGCATGTCCGCGGCGAGCTGCGAAGTAAAACTCGATACCTAAACCAACCAGATGGGACACGACGAAAATTGGCAGGAGTTGTACAAGTCCGAATACCAATTTGAGGTGAAATGCTTCAAAAAAACTGCTGTGTACCCCAAGCGCCATAAAATGCTGGTATCCGATATTAATGGTACCAACAACATAACAAAGTTGCATGGCAATAACGACCATAATCATGGTGCGTTTCAAATCCATAGCATCCCTGATGTGGACTCCTTTGCCGGAGGTTGTCAGATTAGGCTTGAAAAAGAAAGTAAATAAGGCATCATAGGTAGCATGAGCAAACTTATTTTCTTTTTTAGGCTCAATTTTTTTCCAAAAATCTATAAAGGCCATATTATTGTTGGTTGAATAGAAAATTTAATGGTGTAATTTTTTACTAAGAATTTAACTGTTACGAAGTGTCTCCAATCCTTCGCGCAGCATCTTTTGCAGCGGTTGTTTTGAAGTACATACAAATTCACAAAGCGCAACATCTTCCTCTCCTAATTCGAGTATGCCCAAGCCCTCCATTTTCTCAATATCGTTACACATGATGGCGCGGAATACATGTTGCGGATAAATGTCCATCGGCAAAACACTTTCATATTCACCGCTCATAACAAAAGCGCGTTTTTCACCATTGGTATTCGTATCGGCTACGTAAGATATATCACTAAACAAAGCTGCCGGAAAAGTAGCAGACAAAGTTGGATGCCCTGTAGCAGGAATCAACCAACCGAACATTTCGTAATAATTACCTTCTTTTACGGCTGTAATCTGATCGTCGTAAAAACCCAGGAATCCCTTTTTATCTATTTGTGTACCGCTCAAAACATCTCCTGAAATAACTCTTGTTTTACGAACTTGAACAGTTTTTTTAACTTTTTTACCATTTTCATCTTTGGCCCAGATTTCTTCATCACTAAATTCGGGCGTCATATCACTTAGGATAGTTTCAACATTAGCTCCCTGGTGCACGCTAACATATTTTCCTTTCAATTCGGTACCGGTAAGTGCAATCACTCGTTCCGTATCGAATATGCCCTTGAGTAAAAGTGTTCCTAACAAAATAACGCCATGCACATCGGTATACCATACTGTAGAACCAGGCAGAACAGGATCTGTGTGGTGAATTTGAATACCTACATTGCCAGCAGGATGTGGACCATCGAACCAATGGGTTTCAACCCCGTTAATTTTGTTACTGTTTATAAAGGCAGCAGCTGGTGCTTGGTCGGAACCGCCATTAAGACCAACATGAACTTTCGACCCGCTTAGTTTTGCCAATAGCTCAAGTCCTTTGTACCAGGCCTCTTCTTTACCTGCAACAGCAAGATTTAAATCGGGTGCAAGGGGCGCTGTATCAAAAGTGCTTACAAATATAGCCTTCGGCGTATCGTTCTCACTGGCAACAGTATCGAAAGGACGCTGGCGTATAAAAGGCCATGCCCCGCTACCAAGCAGGAATTTGACCAATTCTTCACGGCTTGAAGCATCAAGCGACGGAATCTGATCATACGAATGGTATTGAATCTCACCCTGATCGGCCAAAATAGTCACAGCAGTGATTCTTCTTTTATCTCCACGGGTAACTTCAATCAATTCACCACTGATAGGAGCAGCATAAATAACTTCAGGTCTTTTTTTGTCGAAAAACAATGGCTGTCCGGCCTTAACCTGAGTACCGGTTTCGACCAGAAGTTTTGGCATTGGCGACATGCCGATAAAATCGGATGGCTTAACGCTATAGCTGCTTGCACGATGAGAAGCAATATATAATTTCTTATCTGCTACCCCTGCGAGGTTAATGTTAAAACCCCTTTTCAGGTGTCTGACTTTTGCAGGAGCTGGAATGTATGCAGGCTTACTTTTTTCACCAGAAAAAAGATTTCCTAATCTGTTTGGTATAACAGAATAGTCGCTGCCATCAACTCCGCTCTGACTAGCCGCAACTTTGAGCAGGCCTTCTCCCAAGGTGAGCAGTGCAAAGACAAAAAGCAATAGTAGTATGAGTACAATTATTAGTCCCCAGGTCATACAATCATTGTTTTAAAAAATCAAGTATATTTTCAAATGCAAACATTATCAATGACTTAAAAGTAATGATTATGTTCAAATGAATGATATTAGAAAATCAAAGTATCAAAGATTGAAATAAAATGCCAAAACTGAGTAAGCATAGTATTTTAATCATAAAATTTAACTCTTTTTCGTTCGAGTGCAAATATAAAATTCGTTTTACAATCTTCTCAACACTTATATAATTTTATTGAATCAGTAATTTATTTAGAATTATTCTAAATACAAATAAGCAAATAAACTAACTTACAGAATCTTAATCTCTGCCTTTCGCTCTTTGCGTATGATTGCCTTATTCAGCTTCAACTCCCCTCCCTTTTTTACAATTATTTTAGATTTTCTTTCCATGATTAACTTAGCTCCTGACTCAAATTCTAAGCTTGCCCCTTTATCAATAATAATTCTACTGCCTTTTTTTAAGAGAACAGATGCGTCTGATTTAACCAATAATTTTGTTGGACTAATAAAATCATCGTCAGAAGTTTTAAGATGTCGGTTTGCCGTGCCGCTTTTGTCAAGAAGAATTTCTTTGCCCCTGGTAATTTCTAAATCGGCAAGACTGTCAGTACTGATATTTGGTAGCATAATATTTCCGGTCCAACGTGCATTTCTGTCTACCAATGTTTCTCCAAAAGAGATTGAAATTTTTGCTGTTTTGGAAGACGATTTCAAAAACTTTACCTGAAGTCCGCAGAGATAAACTGCCTCCATCTGGCCTAGTTTGTCATTATATTTTGCAAAAGTGCAAAGCAATGGATTTGAATTCAAACCGAGATTATCGCCTGGCTGAAATGATGCAGCTCTACCAGACTGAGAAGGATTGTAAACCCCAAAACAATTGTACAAATTAGCGAAACTATCTGATGAAACGGCTTCACACATGATGGGTTCTGCTTCGTTTCGAGCTCCGTTATAATTCTTGTCAAGACCTATTAGGCCATCCTTGTTAAAATCAGCTCTGAAATAGTAAAAAGGATTGGTACCTGAAATGGGGTTTTCTC
>CAMDAB010000106.1 GCA_945888475.1 Saprospira grandis DSM 2844
TGGTGGTCATAGCGAGGGGGATACACCTTTTCCCATTCCGAACAGAGCAGTTAAGCCCCTCAGCGCCGATGGTACTACGTAAGTGGGAGAGTAGGTCACCGCCAACCTAATCTTAAAGCCCGATTCTAACGAGTCGGGCTTTTTTTATTTGTACTATCTATTTGTTAGCCAATTAATTAATAAAGTATTTATCTTTAACAAAGCCAAAGTTTCAACTTTCTTTCATCGAAACAGAATTTTGGAAATAATTTACATAATTATTTTAAGTCAGGACTATAGTTTGTAGAACATTTACCAATGCTTTGGGTTAGAGATAAGGTAACCTCATAACAAAAGCACTTGAATACTTTTCTCATATTTCCGCATCAGCTGTTCGAAGAAATTCCTGCTCATATAGAACAACTCATAATTATCGAAGAATTTCTGTTTTTTAATCAGTTTCCTTTCCACAAACAGAAGATTGCCTGGCAGCGGGCCTCCATGAGGGCTTATTTTGAAAAGATTTCAAAATCCAATTCAAACTGCCTTTACATTGCTGCGCAGGATAAACTTTCAGATGTCAGGTTTTTATTGGACGATCTGGCCCTTAAGGAAGTCAAACAGATAGAATATTTTGAATGCAGCGATAATTGGCTCAATAAACGACTACAGCAGTCTGCAAAAAAGCATGGCATTGAACTTATTGAGCATCAAAGTCCAATGTTTCTGAATAGTCTGCCCGAAATCAGAAATTATTTTGCAGAAAGAAAACGCCTTTTCCAAACCGATTTTTATGTTGATCAGCGCAAAAAAAGAGGCATTCTGCTCGACGGTAAAAAACCACTAGGTGGCAAATGGACTTATGATGCGGAAAACCGGCAGAAGTACCCCAAAAACAAAACGGCCCCTTTTATAAACTTGCCTGTATCCGATTCATATTGGGTAGAGGCAATCCATTATTGTGAAAAATATTTTGGGACTAATTATGGCAGCATCGCTAAAACCCCAATTTACCCATTCACAACTGATGAAGCCAAAAGTTGGCTCGACGATTTTTTAGAAAAAAGACTTTGGGAATTTGGTCATTATGAGGATGCCATTGTTGAAAAAGAACATTTTCTACACCATAGTCTCCTTACGCCCATGCTTAACTCAGGCCTGCTCACTCCTGCCTATGTGCTTGAAAAAACACTGGCTTATGCTGCCTTGCATCCTGATTTGCCATTAAACTCGCTCGAGGGTTTTATTAGGCAGATTATGGGATGGCGCGAATTTATCAGAGCGGTTTATGTATTGAAAGGCAGTGAGGAACGTACCCGCAACTATTGGGGCTTCACCCGAAAAATTCCAAAGTCATTTTATGATGGAACAACCGGAATTGGCCCAATTGATAGCGTTATCCAAAAGGTATTGAAAACAGGGTATTGTCATCATATTGAGCGATTGATGGTATTGGGTAATTTTATGCTGCTCTGCGAATTTGACCCTGATGAGGTTTACCGCTGGTTTATGGAACTCTTTATCGATGCCTATGACTGGGTTATGGTGCCGAATGTATACGGTATGAGCCAATTTGCTGATGGAGGCCTAATGGCAACTAAACCCTATATCAGCGGTAGCAGCTACCTGATGAAAATGAGCGATTTCAAAAAAGGTGATTGGCAGGAGGTCTGGGATGCACTTTTCTGGCGCTTCATGCACAAACATCGAGATTTCTTTCTTCAAAATCCACGATTAGGTATGTTGGTGCATAGCTTCGACAAAATGACAGAAGAACGCCGGGCTTCGCTTTTGAAAAGGGCTGAAGATTATCTGGGAACTTTGGATTAAGGAAAAGGTATAAATATCTTTCCAGGTTTCAATTTTTTTAATCAAACAACAGGTCACTGTCCTTTTTACCTGCAACAATCTCGCGCATACGCTTTAGGCAGAGCGATTTTCTTTTTCGCACTACCCTTTCATCGCTGTAGTTCATCTCTTCTACTACTGCGTCGTTTGAGTAGTTGTGTATGAAAATAAGTGTGAGTAGTGTTTTGCAGGGTTCCCCAATTTCAGCGAGCAGCTTTTTTACAAGTTCGCGCTGATGTTCATGTTGATAATCATCCAGAATATTAGAATCGACCTTTTCATTGATCTGCGCACTGTAAGCCACATCATCGATATCGATAAGTTTACTGTGCTTATCGCGGAATTTTTCCCGAAACAGATTTTTTCCGATGGAGAAGAGATAAGTTTTTACAGAACTTGTAAGTTCTACAAGTTTGTTGTCTTTTACGTTGAAATAAAAAATTGTAAAAGCTTTTTGAAAAATTTCGATGGAATCTTCCTCGTCACATTGATAAAATTGATTGGCCCAACCAATGAATGGCTTACGGTTTTCCTCGTATAGTTTTTTCAGTGTTTTGGGATCGCCTTTTTTTATCAATTCCAAAAGAGAAGCAACCTGATTTATGTTTTTTTCAATGGCCATTTATGTGTGATTTACAACTTATTGTAACATAAAAGAGGGATAAGTTATTCAAAGATATGATGTGATGCGCTTACAGGAAGTGAAGCCTCAACATCAAAGCGAGGATAAAAATAAATAATTTTAGGCGTAATTTTCTTTAATCAGTCGAAAAAAAAATACAATTAGGACAAGATGAGTTATTTTCGTGTGTAATTTTGAAATTAATTCAGATCCTGCAAAAAATTTATTACATATTAAATCAAACTTATGAACTTTAAGTTTTCTCAATTAGTCCTTGTACTAATGGTTATTATTCTTTCGGTTTCCTGTAAAAGTACAGGAGGAAATGCCAAACTGAAAGGCGATGGAAACAACAAGAATACTGTTTCGGCCGATACAGGCAAACCGAATCCGCTGAACAAGCTGCAAAATCTCAATTCCAATGTAAAAACCAGTGAAGTTGCCGAAGGTAAAAGCGGTTTCGATGCAGAACTTCCATTCGATGCAAACGTTCGTACAGGAACGCTGTCCAATGGAATGCGTTATTACATCCGCAAAAATGCAAAACCTGAAAATAGGGTAGAGCTTCGATTGGCACTAAATGCCGGTTCTATGCAGGAAGAAGATAGCCAGCAGGGATTAGCACACTTTGTAGAGCATATGTGTTTCAATGGAACCAAAAATTTTGAAAAAAATGCTTTGGTTAATTTTCTTGAACTCACTGGTGTGCGTTTCGGCGCCGACCTCAATGCCTATACTTCTTTCGATGAAACCGTGTACATGCTTCAGCTTCCAACCGATAAGGAAGGTTTGGTTGATAAAGGTCTGCTCGTAATGCAGGATTGGGCCGGAGCCGTAACCTTTGCCAATGAAGAAATTGATAAAGAGCGTGGTGTAATTTTGTCGGAATGGCGTACCCGCCTTGGTGCCGATGAGCGCATGCGTCAGGTGTACTGGCCTAAAATTTTCTATCAAACACGTTATGCCAATCGTTTGCCTATCGGAACAACTGAGGTTATTACCAAAGCTCCATATGAGCGACTTACAACTTTCTACAAAGATTGGTACCGTCCAAATCTAATGGCCCTGGTCGTTGTTGGCGATATCAATGTAGATGAAATTGAGAAAAAAGTAAAAGAGCGCTTTGAAGCACTTAAAAATCCGGAGAAACCAAAAGAAAAAATCACTTATGAGGTGCCCGGGCACAAGGAAACCTTTGTTGGAGTTGCCACCGACCCAGAGGCAACCCGTGTATCCTTACAGGTAATTCACAAACATGATCCAGTCAGAATCAAAACTATAGATGATTATCGTAACTACATGATGTCCAATATCTTCAGTCGTATGATGGGTGATCGTTATGATGAAATTTCACAGAAATCGGATGCGCCATTCTCTTATGCTGGAGCCGGATACGGAAGTTATGTACGAAGCAAAGACGGATATTTTATTCAGGCTGGTCCAAAAGAAAACAGCATTGAACAATGTATCCGTGCTGTGATGACTGAACAGTTGCGTGTTAAAAAACATGGTTTTACAGAATCGGAATTCGAAAGAGCGAAGATTGCTGTATTGCGCAGCTATGAACAAGCTTTCAAAGAAGCCGACAAACAAACATCGGGTGGATTGGCGATGGAATATGTAGCCAACTTCCTCGAAGCACAACCTGTAATGGGTGTTGATAAAGAACTGCAGATGGCTAAAGAACTCATTCCTACTATCAAATTAGCCGAAGTGAATCAATTGGCCGAAAAATGGATTACCAAAGAAAATCGCTCGGTCGTACTTACTGCTCCTGCTAAAGAAGGGTTGAAAATTCCAACTGAAGAATATATTATTCAAATTCTGGACGAGGTTGAAAAACAAGAGGTTGAACCTTATAAAGATAAGTTTTTGGACATGCCCCTTATGTCAGAAGAACCCAAAAGCGGTTCGGTTACTGCTACTAAAAACATTGCCGATAATGGTCTGAATGTTACTGAAATGACCCTTTCGAATGGTGTAAAAGTAATTCTGAAACCAACCGATTTTCAAAATGATCAGATTCTGCTTTCGGCTTTCAGTCCCGGCGGTCACTCAATTTATGATGACAAAGATTATTTAACTGCTGTAAATGCCGACGATATTGTATCGAGAGGTGGAGTGGGTGAATTTGATAAAATTGCCCTTGATAAAAAGCTTAGCGGAAAAACGGTTAGACTTAATCCTTATATCGCTGAGCTTTGGGAAGGCTTCGACGGAAGTTCTTCTAAGGAGGATTTTGAAACGATGCTTCAATTGGTACATTTGTATGCAACCAAACCGCGCAAGGAAAAAGACGCTTTCGATGCCTTCAAGAACGAGATGACTGAAGAAATGCGCAATGCACTATCGAGCCCACAAGGATTTTTTAGCAATGAATTCCAGAAAGTGGTTTCCGGAAATCACTTACGTCGAAGAGGTATTTTTACAGAGAAAGAAATTGAGTCTATCAATCTCGACCGTGCTTACGAAGTTTATAAAGAGCGTTTTGCCGATTGCAGTGATTTTACCTTTGTACTGGTAGGCAATGTCGATCCGGAAAAATCAAAACCACTTATTGAAAAATACCTGGGCAGCCTTCCGACCAAAAACAGAAAAGAAAACTGGAAAGATGTTGGTGTCTATGCGCCAAAAAGTGGCCAAACATTACCATTGGTGAAAGGTTTGGCCCCACAGAGCAATGTAATTATTGCCTTCCCTAAAGATGAGGAATGGAGTCGCGACAAGGCCTTGCATGTAGATGCAATGGTGGGCGTTCTCAATATCATGATTCGTGAGAATCTCCGCGAGGATAAAGGTGGAGTTTATTCTCCATTTGTAGGTGGCGGATTGAGCCGTGATCCTCATGGTAGCAGTCAGGTAGTTGTTTTCTTTCAATGCGCACCCGAAGACGTTGAAAAACTCGTTCAGGCAGTAAAAGATGAAATCAAATCGCTGCAGACCAAAGGTCCAAGCGAGGACAATATGGCAAAAGTGAAAGAAACGCGTCGCCGAACCTACGAAACCAATATCAAGCGCAATAATTTCTGGGTGCAGGTGCTTAACGACAGTTATCAGCATAATGAAAGTCCCCTCCGAGTTTTTGATACTGAGAAAAGAATCGAGGCTTTGAAATTGTCAGATGTTCAGAATGCAGCCAAAACAATGATCGACCTCGATAAGGCTGTTATTGTAACGGTTAAACCTGAAAAAACTACAAGCGACAAGCCATAACTTTTAATAGGTTTTTTAAATTATGAAAGCGTCGGGTGAACTTACCTGACGCTTTTTTATTAACTTTATGTCCACAAAAGCTAATAATTATGAAAATTGACAAAGACTATATAGAAAGCCTGCGCGAAGACTATAGCAATGGAGTTTTGGAAGAACATAATATATTGCCCGATCCAATGAAACAGTTCGAAAAATGGTTCTCGGAAGCAATCGCTGCTCAATGTATGGAACCAAATGCCATGTCGCTTGCAACTGCCACGCCAAAGGGCATCCCATCGGCACGTACTGTTTTGCTCAAAGGACTTGACGAGCGAGGTTTTATTTTTTATACCAATTACGATAGCAAAAAGGGACAAGAAATTAAGGAAAACAATCATGTCTCGCTGCTCTTTTTTTGGCCCGAACTGGCAAGACAGGTAAGGATCGATGGAATGGCCGAAAAAATATCCAAGACCGAATCGCAAGACTATTTCAACAAGCGTCCGCATGGCAGCAAATTGGGTGCAATGACCTCTAATCAGAGTAAAATAATCGAAAGCCGCGATGTTATTGAAAATAAATATGCAGAACTGGAGTCAGCTTTTGTTGGAAAAGACTTCATCGAAGTGCCTGATTTCTGGGGCGGTTTTCTAGTATCACCTTACCGTATCGAATTTTGGCAAGGCCGCAGCAACCGCCTGCACGATCGCCTGCAATTTACCTTGCAAAAGCTGCATCCAAGGGAGTGGAAAATGGAGCGACTTGCGCCATAACATCTAAACGACACATCAAAAAAATGAACGAAAGCGAAATTATAAAACAGACCCGAAACTGGGTTGAAAAAGTAGTCATCGGATTGAATTTTTGTCCCTTCGCACAACGCGAATTGATAAATGAAAAGGTCCGCTTTACAGTTTCAGATTCCATCGGCATTGAAGCTGCCTTAGAAAATCTTTTGCGTGAAATCCATTTTCTGGAAGATAACTCAGGCACCGAGACATCGTTGCTGATTTACCC
The DNA here is from genome assembly GCA_945888475.1 of Saprospira grandis DSM 2844. Lineage (GTDB taxonomy): Bacteria > Bacteroidota > Bacteroidia > Chitinophagales > Saprospiraceae > Saprospira > Saprospira grandis_C. Next base: position 6,659 of record CAMDAB010000106.1, read on the forward strand.
ACTTGCTTTTTCCGAATTTGATGATTATCTCGACTTACTCGACCTTGCCAATGCGCTCGTTGAAGACCAGGGCTATGAGGGTATTTTTCAAGTAGCCAGTTTTCATCCCATTTATCAGTTTGCCGACAGCGCCAAAGACGATGCTGCCAACTATACCAACCGCTCACCTTATCCAATGCTGCACCTGCTGCGCGAGGAAAGTTTGGAACTTGCATTGGAAAATTATCCTGATCCTGATACTATACCCGAAAGAAATGTTAAATTTGCCCGCGAAAAGGGCCTCGGCTATATGCAGGTGCTATTGGAATCCTGCATGAAAAATGACCAAAACTAAATTTAACTATAAAACCAAATTATTATGAAAAATTTCGCAGTGCTATTATTCTTTTGTTTCCTTTCTTTATGGAGCAATGCTCAGGAAAAAATTGAATTTACTGTTGCTGATGTTGATCGCAGCTTTACGGGTATACAGACATATAAAGCAAGTGCTCCAATATTTGAAGCATACTACTACAACATTGAGGATGGGATGCTTACAATTCATGAATTATTTTATCAGGCTCAGGAAAATTTAGACTTAGGCCTGGTTTATGTTTATTACAAAGATGAAGTTTTAATTTCAGAAATAGATATCAAAAACATACTCATGCTGACAGATATCAAAAATGGATGTACTTTATTTATCGGAACTAAAAAAGAACGTAAATCTTTAAATAAATACATGTATCCCTGGACCACCAAAAGTGAAGTTTTTAATAAATCAACTTCTACTAGTATTAGAATTAACACAGAAGAAGAGGCCAAAGCTTTTATCGAAAAACTCAAGTCATATAAAAAATAATTGAACCTACTTAGCTCTTGCTATTAACCAGTTTTCCATTGCTTTCAGCAGTTCGGGGGCAAAGGTTTCTTCCAATTCGCCATATTCCTGCACCGTACAGCTTTTGCAATGCTGAAAAAAGTGATTCAGTCCAGGGATTTCACTGTAAGTTATATCTTTGTTGCGCTGCAAATTAATTCTGATGGCCTCCAGGTTTGGACCTGCGGCCACCTGAATATCTTGACTGCCATTCACTGCTAAAACCGAACATTTTACTTTTTTCAGATAGGGCTTGGGATCGATTTTTACAAGATAGCGCATCCAGGGCATCATTAAGGCATAACATTGCTGCATCAGTCCAGCGTTCGACATTTCAAGCGCTTCTTTTGCCGCTTCAGGTAAGGCGCTCAATAGAGGAGACATTTTTTGATAAAGCGTTGCGACCGTCAATTTATTCTTTTTATCGGCCAGCATAGCCTTGTAAAAAATTCTGTTGAAATCGCTGGCAGCTTTGATGTATTCTTCTTCCATGCCTCTTTGGCGGATAATATCGGCCGATTGGCGCAACAGTAATTCATGCATGGGCACTCCAGGCGCAGCAAGCAATACAATTCCGGCCAGGTCTTTTTTCAAATCGGCAGCGGTAATGATGGCTATGAGACCACCCTCGCTGTGGCCAACTAAGAAAACTTTATCGGGATCTACCGCAGCGTGCGATTTCAGATAATTAACACTTGCTTTTACATCAGTTACAAAATCGGCAGTGGTGGATATTTGCGGATTGCCGCTGCTGGCACCTACACCCCTGTCATCAACCCTTAGCACCGCAAATCCCCTGCGGCTGAGGTGGTCGGCAATCACCAGAAAGGGTTTGTGTCCGGCTACATTTTCGTCTCTGTCCTGATTGCCGCTGCCACTGATGAGTAAGATGGCGGGGAATTTTTTATCTGGTTCATCAGGAACTGTCAGCGTTCCGCCGATAAAAGTTTTAGCTTTTTTATTTTCATAAAGGACTTCCTCAGCCTTGTAGGGAAAAGGCGCTTGGGGTTCCTGACGAAAAACCCTGGGCTTGTAATTTAGATTTTTCCTGATTTTCAAAGGGTAGGTAGTGCCCATTTGTACCCAATCGCCTTGGGCCTCCTCTTCATTTTCTGTATAAAAAGTATTGTACTTTGCATTTGCTGCTTTGAATTCTACTTTAAACCCAAAATCGTCTACAATAACCGTATCCATTTTTAGTCCGTACTGTAATTGATCAGGACTGTCGAGATAAGCATTAAGACCACCATTTTCTTCTTTGACATGAAAAAGCAGTCTCAGGTCAGTTTTATTAACCTTTAAAATGCCTTCCCAGCTACCTATTGCCTTGTTTTGTTGTGCAAAAATTTGACTGGAAATGAAGACCAGCAAGCATAAAAAATAAGAAAAGCCTTTTTCCATAATCTTAAAAATTAGATTGTTTGCTGTAAATTTACAAAATCAATTAAGACTCTTTTAGGGCAGTCTTTAAAAAACCGTAAAAAATACACTGACAAAGTACAAGTTTTGTATCTTTGGCAAACTTAATTTCACAATAGTTTAATACCAAAATAACCAAATCAAAAAAATTTATGAAAAAGTATAGCCTGCTCTTTTTCTTTTCAATGCTTTTTAGCTGGTCTTTTGCTCAAAAAACGCTGATTGACGAGTCTATTCCTTCAAAATATTATGGCGTTGACAAACAGATTGATAAAGGATTTGAGCCAACCTCTAATTTTATACAGAGTATTGTTTTTTATTCCTTTAAACTGAGTGACCGACGTGATTATTCAACCGTAGAAGCATCCGACAAGATAAGTTATTTTACTGCCGTTTCACAGGACGAGTATTTTAAACACAAAGCTGCCGGTGGCGGAGGTTACATCAATACCGAAGCTGAAAAAATTTACCTCATTAAACTGGATGAGAAAGCCCTTGCAAAGGCAAAGAGTGAAAATAAAAAAATTGTTGAGGAGAAAAGGTCCAAAAATGTTCCTGCGCCCAAACCTGCTTTTCAAATTACCACGCCACTTAACGACGGGTCCGACTTTACAGTTTCTTATCTCGATGATAAATTCTGTAATTTGACTTATACCATGAGCGAAAATGGTAATACCTATAGTGTTAAGGAAAAAATTGAATTCGGAAAGGAATACACGATCAAAGGTGCACCTTTTAAAGTTGTGCCTGCGGCAGATGTAACATTGAGCGAAAAAACGCCTGTGTATGTAATGAAAACAGGGGCCGTTAGACTGCCTTTCGTTTTGATCGTGCTTATTTTGGGTGCCTTGTTCTGTACCATATATTTCAAGTTTCCAAATATCCGCCACATACGCTTGGCTTTCGATACTGTACGTGGGAAATACTATGATCCGACCGGCGCAAATGTTGAAAAAGATAAAGAAGATGACAATCCAGATACCATACGCAATGAAGGTACACAGGGTGAGGTTTCTCCCTTTCAGGCACTATCTGCAGCACTGTCGGCTACTGTTGGTTTAGGCAATATAGCAGGTGTGGCAATTGCAATTACTATTGGCGGACCCGGAGCTACCTTCTGGATGATTGTTGCCGGTTTTCTAGGTATGGCTGCAAAGTTTTCGGAATGTACCCTTGGTGTAAAATACCGCGAAATTGCTCCAGATGGTACTGTACATGGTGGGCCGATGTACTACCTAAAAAATGGTTTCAAAGAAAAAGGACTGGGAACAATAGGAAAGATTTTGGCGGTTTTCTTTGCCATTATGTGTGTGGGCGGTTCTTTTGGTGGAGGTAATATGTTCCAGGTGAATCAGGCGGCTGTACAGTTCAATGCAGTAATAGGTGCAAGCGGTGGTACTGCCAACCTTATTTTTGGTATCGTTACTGCTGTGTTGGTTGCAATCGTTATCATTGGCGGCATCAAAAGGATTGCGGTAGTTGCCGAGGCAATCGTTCCTTTTATGGCGATTCTATACGTTGGTGCTGCACTGATTATTATAGGAGTTAATATTACTGCTTTACCGCAAACTTTTGGACTTATCTTTACTAAGGCCTTCAGTCCCGATGCGGCGGTTGGCGGTTTTATAGGTGCCATGATTGCCGGCTTCCAACGCGCTGCCTTCTCTAATGAAGCAGGTGTGGGGTCTGCTGCTATTGCACACTCTGCTGTACGTACCACTCATGCTGCGAGCGAGGGTATTGTAGCACTTCTCGAGCCATTTATCGATACCATCATCATCTGTACGATGTCGGCAGTGGTGATTATAATTACTGGAAATTATAACAATGTGGATGGACTCGATGGCGTTGGTCTTACTTCAAAAGCATTTGCATCAGTTATTCCTGGTTTTGAGTATGTACTAACACTTGCGGTGGTACTTTTTGCACTTTCTACCATGCTTTCTTGGTCATATTACGGTTTGCAGGCATGGAAATTCCTTTTTGGAAAAAGTAAAATGATGGACCTGCTCTATAAATTCATCTTCTGCATTTTCATCATCATCGGTGCAACTGCCAGCCTTGGCTCTGTAGTAGGCTTCTCTGATGCCATGATCTTTGCCATGGTATTCCCCAATGTAATTGGTGTGGTATTTTTGGCCCCTGTAATTTCAAAAGAAGTTGCCCGCTATGTAAATGATATCAAAACTGGTAAGATTAAGGCGGTGAAAAAGTAGGATAGAATAGAAGAGGGAAAGATTCTATCAATTTGTCTCGTTCTGCAAACGAGATGAAAATGAGACAATTTGTCTCGTCCGGCAGACGAGATTCCAAATGGCTTTAGCCTCTGAGAAAAAACAATAGCAGAGGAGCCGCAAATAGAGGAAAGAGGAAAGAATCGGAGAGGAAAGATTTTTTCCAAACGGCTTTAGCCTCTGAGAAAAAATAATAGCAGAGGAGCGCGGTATTTTAATGCCGCAAATAGAGGAAAGTGAAAGATCTGAAGATTGAAAAATAGACAACTTCTAATTTCTTCTCGTCCGACAGACGAGACTAACTTCTAATTTCTAATTTCTAACTTTTTAAGCCTGCTTAAAAAATCCCTATATTGTCAGTTCACCAAAGATTATTTAATTAAAAGCTAAAATTATGTTACCCATTCTAATTGGCGCTGCTGTCGCCTTTTTATTATTATTTTTGACTGCCGTTAAGTTCGTCAAAGAGCGTTCGGCTCTTGTGGTAGAGCGTTTCGGGAAGTACAACAGGATTCTGCATCCGGGGCTTAATTTCCTCATTCCTGTGCTCGATAAAGTGAGCCGAAGCATCAACCTGAAAATCCAACAGATGAATGTGCATGTAGAGACTAAAACCAAAGACAATGTATTTATCAAACTACAGGCTTCTGTGCATGTGCAGGTGATGTCGAACAAGGTGAAGGAAGCTTGTTATGAGTTGGATGATCCCTATGCACAAATTTCATCCTATATCTTTGACGTTGTGCGCGCAGAGGTGCCTAAGCTCGATCTCGATGATGTGTTTGTTCGTAAAGACGATATTGCTAATGCAGTAAAAGCGGAACTTTCCGAAAATATGGAAATTTACGGTTTCCGTATAATTCAGACACTCATTACCGATATCGATCCTGATGGCCTGGTAAAAGAATCTATGAATCGTATTAATGCTGCACGTCGTAACAAAGAGGCCCTTTCGGAAGATGCAGAAGGCCGCAAGATTGCCAAAATCAAAGATGCTGAAGCTGATAAAGAAAGCAAAAGGCTGCATGGCGAAGGTGTTGCGGAACAGCGATTGGCTATCATCAAAGGTTTTGCCGATTCAGTCGAAGATTTTAGCAACACACTGCAGGATGTTTCTCCTGTAGAAATTATGCAGTTTGTTCTATTGACCCAGCATTATGATACAATCAAAGACATTGGGGAGAAAAACAGTTCTATCCTTGTGCCTTACAGTCCCGGTACCATAAAAAGTCTGCAGGAACAGATTATGGAAGGCACTTTTTTGAGTGATGAAATGCGTGAGTTGAAAAAGAACCAAAAAGTAGTAAAGAAAGATGTAAAATCGTTCAAAGACAAAGAAAAACAGATCCTTGATATTGATCAGAATATCGATAGCATCTAAAGTATCTGATAAAGGTGAAAACTTAAACCCAAATCCGTCATTAGAAATTCTATTACAACCCAAAATTGCTTTGGAACTAAGCACTTACTCGTTTTTTCGAGCTTGAAATAGGTGTGACTATTCCTTCACCCGAAAAAACTGTGTGAGCCCTTATTTCCTTCGCACT
>CAMDAB010000107.1 GCA_945888475.1 Saprospira grandis DSM 2844
GCTTTAAATTTTTCGGATGCGTTTAATGTTGGTTATTCTGGTATTGATAATCAGTCTGTCTTGTAGTTTCAACAATTGCAATGCAGACGGAATTATTATTGAAGATAATTTGTTAGAACAGGCAAAAAAGACAGGTTTCCCCTATTGTCTATGCATTCAAAAGGCGCTTAAAAAAGATGAAACTGCTTTGCTTCAACTCATAAGATTCGCCTATAAGACCGATGATGTATCGGCAATTGCACATGGTATCACCTTTACAGAACTTTCACTGAAATTGGGAGATGATTTTATGAGTGTTTTTGTCTCAAAACAAAAAGTAGAACAGCGTCTGTTGATTGCCAAAATGTTTGATGCCTGTATGGAATACCGTGAACCTTCTATAAATCTTCAAATCGAATTACCCAAAACCATACAAATCCTAACCAATAAACTATAAAATGACAAAGAAAAAAATTGTAATCCTGACAGGTGCTGGAATCAGTGCCGAAAGCGGAATTAAAACTTTCAGAGATGCCAATGGGCTCTGGGAAGGGCACAATGTTATGGATGTTGCCTCGCCATTGGGTTGGAAAAAAAATGAAGATTTGGTACTCGATTTTTATAATCAACGACGGGCACAGCTGCACGAAGTGCAACCCAATGCCGGACATTTAGCGCTGGCCAGATTAGATGAATATTTTGATGTTTCAATCGTGACACAAAATGTAGATAATTTGCACGAAAGAGCAGGTTCTAAAAATGTACTGCACTTGCATGGTGAACTTTTTAAGGTTAGAAGTACAGTCGATGAAAATCTGGTTTACGAATGGACAGGTCCACTCAACAAAGGCGATAATTGTGAAAAAGGTTCACAGTTAAGACCGCACATTGTTTGGTTTGGCGAAGCTGTTCCCTTGATGGATCATGCTATAAAACTCGCCGAAATTGCCGATATATTTATGGTAATTGGAACCTCCATGCTGGTTTATCCTGCAGCAGGGCTTATAAATTACAAACCCGACAAGATTCCTGTTTACTTTATCGATCCCAATCCGGCCTTTAAAGCAAAATCTCCCAATTTTAAGATTATATCCGATACAGCTGTTGCAGGTTTGCCTCCAGTTGTGGATGAAATTATTGAAAAATACAGTTAAAGCATTAAAATTGGCAAATCATCATTCGGGCGAAAACGATACGCTCAACAGTATAAAAATAACTCCGCTGATGGAGCAGTACAATGAGTTCAAGGCACAATATGCCGATGCAATCTTGTTGTTCAGAGTTGGCGATTTTTACGAAACTTTTGGTTCCGATGCAGTACTCGCCTCAAATATTCTTGGAATAACTTTGACCGCACGAAACAATGGCGCTTCAAAAATTGAATTGGCTGGCTTTCCACATCACTCTCTAGATAGTTACTTGCCAAAACTGGTAAGATCGGGTTACAGAGTGGCCATCTGCGATCAGCTTGAAAAGCCATCGCCATTAAAAAAAATTGTCAAACGTGGTGTAACTGAGGTGGTAACTCCAGGCATTACTGTCAATGATAAAATTCTGGATCATAAAAGTAATAATTTTCTGGCGGCAATACATTTTGGTGTAAAAGATCAGCTTGGTATCGCTTTTTTGGATATTTCGACCGGAGAGTTTCTGGTATCGGAAGGTGACTCAAATCTGATTGACAAATTGCTTCAAAATTTCAGCCCTTCAGAAATTGTCTATTGCAAGAGTCAGAAAAAAGAATTGCATCGTCGTTTTGGCGAAAAATTGTACAGCTACGGAATCGATGACTGGGTTTTTATGGAGGATTATACACATGAAAAACTACTGAAACAGTTTGACGTGATCTCCCTCAAAGGTTTTGGTATCGAAGCGCTGGAATTGGGAAAAATCGCTGCAGGAGCTATTTTACATTATGTACAGTCAACCGAAAACACCAACCTGCAACACCTGAGCCATATTTCCAGAATTCAGAACGACAGTTATGTATGGCTCGATCGATTTACCGTACGTAACCTCGAGTTGGTAAGCTCTGCCTATAACGGTGGTGTAAGTCTGCTCGATGTTATGGACAAAAGCATTTCACCCATGGGCTCCCGACTGATGCGCAAGTGGATTCTGCTACCGCTCAAAGACCCAAAAGCTGTTACTGCCAGACATGAAATAGTGTCTTATTTTTACGATCACCCCGATATAGCTTACAATATTGAAGAAAATATTCGGCTGATTGGAGATTTGGAAAGAATAATTTCGAAGGTGCCAATGGGAAAAATAAATCCCAGAGAACTTCGTCAGCTCGAAAGAGCGCTCTCTGCACTGGAACCTATAAAAGCCATGCTGAACGCTTCAGATAATAGACAGCTCGAGTCTATGTCGGAGCGGCTTCAAAGTTGTCAGTTGCTTCGTGACAGAATATCAAAAGAATTGGTAGATGAACCTCCAGTAAAACTCGATAAAGGCGGACTGATTGCCAATGGAATCTCTCCCGAATTGGATGAATTACGCGATTTGATCAACAATTCAAAAGAACATCTGCTTCGACTTCAGCAAAAGGAGGCAGAGGCTACCGGAATTGACAATCTTAAAATTGGTTTCAATAATGTTTTCGGTTATTATCTCGAAGTAACCAATAAACACAAGGATAAAAAGGAAATTCCGGCTTCATGGATTAGAAAACAGACCTTGACAAATGCTGAGCGATATATTACAGATGATCTGAAAAAACTTGAAGAGAAAATTCTTGGAGCAGAGGAAAGTATTCTAACTATTGAGCAGAGCATTTTCGAAGCGCTCGTTTTTGCCATAAGTGATTATATAAAACCCATACAACAAAACGCTGTTTTAGTTGCTCAGTTGGACTGTCTGCTCAGTTTTTCGAAGCTGGCACTCGAAAATAATTACTGCCGCCCACAAATCAATGAAGGCTTTAGCATCGATATTAAAGAAGGGCGGCATCCAGTTATAGAAAAACAGTTGAAAATTGGTGATGTATATATCCCCAACGACATCTATCTGAATAATGAGGATCAGCAGGTATTGATGATTACCGGACCAAATATGTCGGGTAAATCAGCTATTTTGAGACAAACTGCTCTTGTCTGCTTAATGGCGCAGATGGGAAGTTTTGTACCTGCAAAATCGGCCGAAATAGGCCTGCTCGATAAGGTCTTTACCCGTGTGGGTGCTTCAGACAATATTTCCTCAGGCGAATCGACTTTTATGGTCGAAATGAACGAAACAGCAAGCATTCTGAACAATGTCTCAGAGCGAAGCCTGATTTTATTGGATGAAATAGGCAGGGGAACAAGTACTTACGACGGTATTTCTATAGCATGGTCTATTGCCGAATTTCTGCACGATAATCCCAATGCGCGTCCCAAAACCCTTTTTGCAACCCATTATCACGAATTAAATGAATTGGCCGATAAGTTTTTGAGAATTAAAAATTATCATGTTGCTACTAAAGAAATCGGAAATAAAGTAATCTTTTTGCGCAAACTGCAAAGTGGAGGATCGGAACACAGTTTTGGTATTCACGTTGCGCGAATGGCCGGCATGCCCAGATCAGTTGTGGAAAGGGCAGGGGAGATCCTACATCAACTTGAGTTGCAAAGAGTAAACAGTCCCGAGGATGCAACAATCGCTGGCAAACTAAAACAAACAAAAATAAAGCCTGCTATGCAGCTCTCTTTTTTCGATGCGCCTGCCAATCCTAAATTTGATAAAATGAAGGACCTGCTCGAATCGATGGATATTAATCGACTAACGCCAATTGAATGTATGCTTAAGCTGTTGGAATTGAAAAAGGTATTGGAAAAAGAAGCAGAGAACCAATAATTCATGATGAGAACACTTTTATTCTTTGTTGCAGTTTCAACTTTACTAGGCTCCTGCAGGCCTATGGGGCAGCTCTACACTACGGTGAACACGGCACCTATGATAAAATTACCAAATGATATCAAAAAGATAGGGATAGTAAACCGATCGCTGCCTGTTGATAATAAAGGAAATAAGGCCTGGACAACACTTGAAGCAATCGTAAGCGGAGAGGGAATTATGTAAGACCGCAACGGTTCTTTTTCAGCAATGGCGGGAGCAGAGGTGCATTTTAATATGGATACTATTGTCAGAGCTACCCAGTTGCGCGAATTACTTTTACCTGGATTAGGAGCAGGCAAGCTTAATCCGGCCCTGAGCTTCGATATTGTTGACAGCATTTGCAGTGCAAATAATTTTGATGCTTTATTGGTGTTGGAAGCTTTTGATTCAGATCAGCGTAATAGTCAAACATCTTATGCAATTAGCGCATTGGCCAATAGCGCAATCAACGGTAATCTGCCAGACTTAACTAATGCCCCAAGTTGGACGGATATTTATATATCAATGAATTGGAGACTTTATGACAATAAAAGAAAAATAATTCTTGATGAAGCTATAATTGCCGATCGTTTCGGAACCGATAGATATCGCTACGATGTTGCCGACTTTGCCAAAAGAGATGGCATTCAAGCATGTTCTTATATTGGCGGAAGGGTTTATGCTTCTAGAATTTATCCATCAAGAATAAGGCTTTATCGCGATTTTTTTAGGCGAAGCGGTCCGGAATTGAAAATGGCAGCCAGAATGATGGATGTAGGAGACCTTGAAGGAGCCAAAGATGCCTGGTTCAATTTGACAAAGCATCACAAAAGAAAAGTAGCAGGCAGAGCATGTTACAATACTGCAGTCGGCTTTGAATTGGAGGGAGACGTGGAAGCTGCACTTGAATGGTGCAGGAAATCTTTTACTATTTATCGGATTAAACAGGCCAAGAACTACGCTTCATTTCTCATGAACAGAATGAATCAGATAATACCTCAATGAATAAAAAAAGAAATAATTAAATACATCAGGATAAAACTCAGGATTGACCCTGGCTTGCAAATTTCTTTATAAATGCCATGTAATCAGGCCTGTCAGCAGCTGTTTTGTGCCCGAATTTTGCTTTTATCTCGCAATTTTTTAGTATAAAAAGGCCAGGCATTTGTGTGTAATCGCCCCAACCTTTCATAAGTTTAGGACCTCCATGCCCGTCAATAACTCCTGCTTTGAGTCCCCTTACCCAGGTTTTTAACCCGTAGAGCTGTCCAAATGTGCCTTTAGATAGACCAAAATACTCATATAAACTCAGATCAGGATCTGATATATGTGCAACGCCCAATAATTTGTACTTTTCAAAAAAACCTTCGGCGATGTCTCCTTCCGACATATGTACAATCACAGGCTTTAATCCAGATTCATATATTTTATCCAAAATTTTTGAAATGTCGGACATTGCTTCCCGGCAAAATGTACAACCAAAATGCCTCAGGAATACCAATAATACAGGTTTTTCATTGTTAAGGCTGTGTAAGTCACTTCCTTCGTTTGTAAATATCGCATCAAGGATATCTTTGTCGAGCTGCATATGAATTTATGTTAAAAACAAAGACAAAAATATAAAAAAGTCCTGATATTGACAGGACTTTAAGTGTAATTTTTAGTTATTAATAGCTTAAACCAATGATTTTTTGGACAAATAAATTTATTGTAAAGACTGAATTTTTAATAGGTACTTTAATTTTAAGCGTCAAAATTAAAATAATCTTCAGCTTCATAATCTTCAGCTTCATTATTGTTATCGTCATCAGTCACTTCAAATACATTATCTTTTTTAATATCGACTTTAAAATCGTCAATTACCCTGCGTTCTTTTTTTGTGGGGCGACCACTGCCTTTTTCCCGGAACTCAACAGTCTGACTATTTAGAAACCAGCTTTTAAATTTGTTTAGTTCTTCGGGGGGTGTTTGATTTTCATAACAGGGCTCAGCTAATTTAGCAGATACCCTTTTATCAATGATATCCAATACTTTAAATGTGAAATTGAAATGATCTTTACGTACTTGGATGACGTTGCCACGCTGCAAATTTGCAGAGGCTTTTAAAATAGTACCATTAAACTTTACACGACCGTTTTTGCAGGCATCGGCAGCCATAGAGCGGCTTTTGAAAATACGCACTGCCCAAAGCCATTTGTCTACTCTAGTTTTATCCATCGACCAAATTTTATAAATAAAATGACTGTTTTGCTATTTTGGTTCCATAAAAATTTCCAAATCTGCATCCAGATAAACTTCATTGGCCAAATCTGTAAAATCGGGTGAAATGCCAAAATCAGATCTTTTTACCGAGCCGCTCACTTTCAAACCGGCCAGTAGTATTTCCTTAGCTTCTTCTTTAATCTTAACTGTTGCATTGTGAATCACAGTTAATTCAACTGTTTTGGTAATGCCGTGCATGGTAAAATCGCCGCTTACCAGGAAAGTATTTTTTCCTTTTTTCTTTACTGACTTGCTTTTAAAAGTAAGTTTTGGATATTTAGTTGCATCGAAAAAATCTTCAGAGAGCAAATGCTCGTCACGCATTTTATTTGCCGTATTTATAGATGCTACATCAGCGCTGAACTCAACTTCCATAGACGAAAAATCTTCGCCAACTGTTTTCATTGTCAAATCAAATCGTTCAAAACTGCCGTTAAAATTTGCAATACCCATGTGTTTTACAGAAAAACGCATAGAGGAGTGACTGCCATCGAGTTTCCAGGTATTTTTGTCGCCGTTGCCGCTCCAGCAAATCATTGCAGCCGTAAATAACATCATTAAAATATTCATAAATCTGTTTTTTAAATTTTGAAAGTTAATTCTATATGACCACAAAGATAAAAAAATTTAGCGTCACAATTTTATGTCAAATAAAAAAAATGGACTTCCGATAGTTTCGAAAGTCCACAATATAAAATGAATTAATTGTTATTTTCGGCTTTGCCAAACCCAGTCACCAGCTATGTTTATATAACCGATATTGTTTTCTTTTTCTACGCGGATAAGGTCATTGCTGTAATAATTGATAAAATCATAGTCGGGCTCCACAATTATTTTTCCGTTTTCATCGGCAACGCCTATCTTTCGCGAAATTTTAACTTTGGCAAAACCGTTTTTGAATTTATCAATATCCTGATATTTTGAACTGGTCATTTCAAATCCTCTGGTATTAATTACCGACCATTTACCCGCTCTGCTTACCGGAGCAACGCCATTGCAAAAATTTTTGGCTGCACTATAATTTTCAGTATTCTGACGTTTTAAGTCGCTGCCTAAAAAGTAAAAGTCATATTTTAAGGATTTTACTAAAGCCAAACCGTCATTTACTTCAATTATCTTACTCACATTGGGCGCAATTATAAAATTGCCTGCTGTGTCGATAATACCACTTTCATTGTGACTTTTATAAACAATTGCCTTGCCTTCGCAAAAATCATCGGCCTTGATATATATTGCCGGAACGATAATATTACCCCGAGTATCCATGTATCCGTATTTGCCTTTTTCATAAAATACAGTTCTGTCATTTGAAACTGTTCCGAGTTTCATTTGCTTTGTCTTTAATGTCTCTGCACCATTTAAATCAATAAGGCCACTGTAGCTTAATTTGCCCGATTTACGACGTACTACTGCAAAACCATTGCTAAATTTGTCAATTCCGTAGTAGAATTTTTGGGTTATGATTTCACCTTTTTGGTTGATAATGCCATAACCTTTGTTTTTTAAGATGATTTTTGCAAGCCCATTTTCGTCAAATTCACTGATATGCAGCAATTTTTTCTTTGGCATCGAAACAAAGTTTCCTGCCTTATCAATAATTGCCCAACCTTTTTCGAAAATTAATACCTTTGCTACACCATTCCTAAAATCGCCGGCATCTCTGAATTTTAAATCGAGCACTGTTTTACCTGTTTTATCTATATAGATTAATTTGCCATTGAGGGTTTTCACAGCTGCGAGTCCTTCCCTGAAATTTCCGGCTTTGTGGAATTGCGCAGTTATTATAATTTGACCACTTTTATCGATATAAGCATATTTGCCATTGACCATTACTGCAGCAAGACCTTCTGAAAAATCATTCACCGATCTGAATTTACATGCAATAATTTCATTGCCTTGTTCATCGGCAAAGCCCCAGAGTCCAGCCTTGCATACAGCAATCATGTTTTCGCTGTATTCATTGATTTTGTCATAGTTGAGCGGTAATATCAGATTAGCCATATTGTTGATATAACCAAACTTTTCATTTTTAAGCGATAGATAATAGAGTTTGTTATTTGAATTAGGGATAAATTTTAATTCTTCATAAATGATTGGCAGTATTATATTGCCCAATTGATCAATCATTCCCCATTTTTTATTTTTTCTTACAATAGCCCGATTGTTAACGTAGTTTCCGACATTTTCATATTTCTGCTTTGTTCCATCTACAACCCATTTACCATTAAGATCGATAAAACCCCATTCGCCATATTTTGCGATAATTGCTGAACCGGCAAGATCAGATCTGTTATCACTCTCCAATCTGTACATTGACATGAACTTACTATAAAATTCGTTGGCATCAATTATTTTTTCATTCTTCTTATTATTCTTGTCAAATTCCAGCATACCGCTTTTGGTGCACATTGCTTTGCCTTCATGAAATTTTCCGATAAAAAGCATCCCTGAAAGTATTACCTTACCTTTTTTATTTACCAAGCCATACCTCCCATTAGTGAGTATACAGCGCGCAACAGGGAGCGAATCTACCAAAAAATCATCCATTTCGATGTGTATAAAATCGGATTGGGTCATCTGCTTTGCCATATTATTGTTCACAAAGGCCCATGAACTGTTTATTTCTGCCGATGCGCCATTGATATATATATTTGAAATCCCTGGTTTCAATATTTCACCTAAAGAGATACCTAATTCAGGATAGTTCAATACCCTTTCAAAGCGTGGGCTCAAAACAAATTTTCCCGTATTTGAATTTAAAATACCCAATTTTGATTTGCCTTCTCTATCCCAACGCATCGAATCATTGATAGTATTTTGATTTCTGCTACGGTTTGTGAAAGTATTATTCGCCTCGTTAGAAGCACCTTCAATACGTATGGTTTTGAAATTATCATAAACAGTTTCATCGTTAAATCGACCATTTTCATCAAAACTCAGAATGCTAAGGTTGCCTTTGTCATAATATTTAATACAATTACTGCCATAGATAAAAGCATTGAGACATGGTACCTTTGTTATTTCACCATCTTTATTTACTATACCATAAAGATTATTTAGTTTGACAGCAGCAATAGGTCCTTCAAGTGATTCAATAGCGTCATAATTAAAATTTAGAACTGCTTCTTTTTTTCCTGCTTTAACAAGCCCCCATTTCAAGCTTTGATTTTCGACCCTGTATAGATCGGCATTAAACAATGCAATATCATTATAAATGCTGTCGATTAAGATTGTGCAAGTCGAATCCAAAAGACCGCTATTGCCTTTAGCTGTTATAAATCTTATATTATCCCCAAGAATTTTGGCATCTTTCAGTGAAAAAGGCAATAATTCATTTTTAGCTTTTGAATAAAGGTAACTGTTGTCCCCTTTTTTGGTTAACAAAAAATGATTATTCAGCTCCTTCACTTCTTTGAACTGATTTGGAAACAAGCATTTACCGCTTCGGTCATAAATCCCAGATAAAGCGTTTTTAGTTGCGATGATATAATTTGAATAAAATTCAAGTTTATCATAATCGATTGGTAGAATCCATTTGCCGTTATTATTCCAAAGTCCCTTTTTATCGTGAAAGGAAACTTTAATAAAATTGCTGTCGTAACAAATTTCTAAATCAGTATATAAAGCATCACTCAAAATGCCTTTTCTGATATGCCCTAGTCCAAAACCATCAATTTTCTCAAATGCAAAATAGCCATCCGACAACATCTTTACATTGCCGCCAACATTTTCGATAATAAGCTCATTGGCCGGATTGCGAATATCCCATCTACCTTTTAACTTAACCATAAATAAATCATTACTCAGTACCTTCACTAATTCATACTCCACAGGAATGATTGTTTCTCCTTTTTTATTAATGATGCCAGCTTTTTTGTCAATTTCGACCATGGTAAAACCAAAAGTGTCGAACTGAGCTACAAAATCGAATGTTGCATCTATCTGTATTTTTCCATTTTTATCGATAAAGCCCCAGTGATTATCCGATTTAAAAGGAACTAAAACATCGTTTTGGGCAATAAGTAAGTTGGCCCAAAAGGTCAGGAGGATGATTCTTGTTAGCATTGTTCTTTTTTTTTGACTTTTTAAAATAATCTCCAGCGGTATTTTTTTGCTGTACAAAACTTACGATAACTTTGTCAAAATGTTTCAGATTTATCCATTTTTTAGAACAGTGGCCGCCTTGATGCAGCAAAGCGACCATCTGTTCGGAACAACCTATAAATGAATGATAAAACCCAAATTGATTAGTACATTGCGATAACTTTCGAAATGTCGTCGACAGAGCTTATTGTTCTTATCTCTGTTTTCATTTTCAAGGTTACCTTGTCGCCATTTTTTCTGGAACTGAGATTTTTAAAATCTTCGGAACTGAACACAGCTATTTTGTTGCCAGGCAGTACTGCAATGAGCACATTTTTTTCTTTGGCAGGGAATGCAAAATTCTGAAGGCAGCCTTTTTGGTCGTAATTATATTTAACCACAGCTTTGCGCTGATTATTGACTAGGAAGAATGTCACTGATTCTAATTTTTCAGCATAATCAAATTCTTTTTCAAAATCTATATTTGCCTCTAACCTAACATCAGAATCGCCTTTCCAAAAATCCCAGTTGTAGATGCCAAATCCGCTTATTTCGTAAGAGCGTTGCAATTCGGCCTGCTGCTCATACATTTGTCTGATTTGTTTCTTGTCTTCTTGAACCCGATTGAATTCATTCATTTTTTGATCGAAATCTGATTTTGCAGCCGCATAATCACTGCCTTTCAAAACTGGAACAACTCTTATTTCAACAGTTTTTCTGCCATTGTTCAAAATAAGCCTGTAGTTGTCCTTTTCGCGTTTAATGTCAATTTTAGACCAGGTTTTTTTAAAGATTTCTGGGTTTTTTTCAGGATTGTCAGCATCTTTCGGATTGCCCGCAAACTGCCAGATTACTTCTTTAAAAACGCTGAGTTCAGGGAATTTTTTGTAATCAGTATTAATGTCAAAGACAAACTTGCTGCTGTTGCCAAATTTCTTCGGCTCAATTGGTTTTTCAGCAGTTTTTGAATCGATTTTTTTCAATTCTTCAACTCTTTTCAGATTGATTGTTGCCTCACCCTTTTTCTGTTTGCTTTCCCAGCGGCCTTGCTCATCCAACTTGAAAAAATCGAAACGATCACCTTTATTATAGGATGCCAGGTTGATTTTTATTTTTTTGTCGGGAGCGATAAAAACTTCTTTTCCCTTGCAAAGACCTTTTATTTCGAACATGCCGGCAGTTTCCATGTATTCTCCTGTTTCGGGATTGTGCATTGGTATGCCGCTTGCTATGATTTCGGATGCATCATGAAATTCGCGAAAATTTATCTCAACTTGCTCATTGATCGGATTCCCTTTTTCATCAACAAATGCATTGACTGGAATTTCTATGGTTGTTCCAGTTTCCTTGATTAGGATTTTTTCTGCTTTGACTGGGTTTACGCCAAATTTTTTGTACGCAACATCAATGTTTTTAAAGGCGGGACTAATTTCAAGTTTTTGCAACTGAGCAGTTTTTTTTCTGTCATTTTCCGATTCGTCATTTGTCAGCTTATTTTTTCCGCATGAACCTGCAAAGAATGCGGTGCCGAGAAAGAGACAGCCCAGGAAGATTGATTTTTTGGAGACTTGCATGTTGATACTTTTTTTTGTGATTGAATTCGCTTTTTTTATTATTTGAATTCATAAGTATCAAACTGCACAAAGGTTACAGACTTTGTAAATATTTTTTAAAAATTACTTAAAAAAATATTTTTTAATTGCTTAAATAACTGATTTTAAATATTTTAATTTGAATTTATTTTATTCAAAATTTTTTTGCAGACATCATTATGGCTATCAAAATAGCGCTTTGACTTTTCCAGGATTGCTTCAAAGTCCAAATTCTCAATTGTACTGATCATCGCTTCAGCCGATTTTATTTCTATGGCCTGTCCTATATTTATTAATGCTGATGCCTCTTGAAATTTATGGTTATTAGGACCAAAAAAGACAGGAATTCCATAAACAGCTGCCTCCAGAATGTTATGAATTCCCTTACCAAAACCTCCACCAATGTAGGCTATATCTGCATAAGCGTAAATTTTATTCAGTATTCCGATATTGTCAATAATGATTACCCTGCTATTTTCAAGCCTTACATTATCTGAAATTTCAGAATAGAGCAGGGTAGAAGCTGATGCTTCAAACATTGATTTAAGTTTCAATATTTCAGTTTGATTGATTTCGTGTGGCGCAATAATCAGTTTCCAATCTTTTTGATTTAGGTAGTTTTGCCATAAATTGTAAACTAATTTCTCATCAGTTGGCCAGCTACTGCCGCATACCAAAACTTTATGCTTGCCTTTGAATTTATGAATCAAAGGCAATGGAATTCCTTCCGATTTTATTTCCAAAACTCTGTCTAAACGAGT
>CAMDAB010000108.1 GCA_945888475.1 Saprospira grandis DSM 2844
TCGTTGGATTCTTCAAATTTTTTCACCTGCGGCTCTATTCCAAGTCCGGCTGTAACCGCGAAACCGCCAATGTAGTCTGCTATTCCACTATCTTTGGGTGCAATAAAATCGGCCAGTGAATTATTGGCCTGCCCTTCGGCTTTTTCGCGTTGTTGACGCAGGTGATGCAGCATTGCAATTGTCTCTTTGCGGCTTTCATCGGCATAGATTTCCAAATCATCATCATGCAAAGAGTTGGCCGGGAAAAATCCAAGAACAGCCGATGCGCTGAACCATTTTTCGGCAATCAATTTATCCAACATTTCCTGTGCATCGCGGTAAAGGTTTGATGCGGTCTCTCCTACTACCTCATCTGTAAGGATTGCAGGGAATTTACCTGCAAGCTGCCAGCTTTGGAAAAATGGTGTCCAGTCGATATATGGTCTTAGGATGCTCAAATCCATATCCTCAATGCTTTTCACCCCAAGGAATGTTGGTTTTGGCGCTGTATAATTTTCCCAGTTGAGGCGGATTTTATTTTTACGTGCCTGCGAATAAGTCAGGTATTTTTTGGCAGAGGTACGCTTAGCGCGCTGCTCACGGATAAGCTCCTGATCGTTGACAATAGCAGTGAGATAGGCATTGCGGTCCGTATCATTTTCTGTCAAAAGCGAACTGGCAACAGATACGGCGCGGGAAGCATCCAAGACGTGTACCGAGGTTCCCTCGTACTGAGGTGCTATTTTTACAGCCGTATGTGTTTTTGAAGTGGTGGCACCACCAATCATCAGTGGCATTTTCATGCCCAGGCGTTGCATTTCTTTGGCCACATAGACCATTTCGTCCAAAGATGGCGTAATCAGACCACTGAGTCCGATAATATCTACCTTGTGTTCAACTGCAGCTTTCAAAATTTTATCGCAGGGCACCATTACACCCAAGTCGATAATTTCAAAATTATTGCAGGCCAGTACTACACCCACAATGTTTTTTCCGATATCGTGCACATCGCCTTTTACAGTCGCCATCAGAATTTTACCCTTGGATGAAGACTCTGTATTGCCGCTCAGCAGTTTTTCTTCTTCGATAAAGGGCAACAAATGCGCAACTGCTTGTTTCATTACGCGGGCCGACTTAACAACCTGAGGCAGGAACATTTTACCAGCACCGAAAAGGTCGCCGACAATATTCATACCGGCCATAAGCGGACCTTCAATCACCTCGAGCGGACGAGGGTATTTCTGTCGGGCTTCCTCAGTATCTTCTACTACAAATTCACCCATTCCTTTAACGAGTGCATGCGCTAGTCTTTCCTCCACTGTGCTATTTCTCCAGCTCAAATCAACCTCGCGTTTTTTACCCGCATCGCCTTTTACGCGCTCGGCATATTCTGTGATGCGCTCTGTTGCATCGGCGCGACGATTGAAAATCAAATCTTCGCAGAGTTCCAATAGTTCTTTTGGAATATTTTCATAAACCTCGATCATACCAGCATTTACGATACCCATATCCATTCCTGCTTTGATGGCATGGAAAAGGAAAACCGAGTGCATGGCTTCGCGGATGATATCATTACCACGGAAAGAAAAAGAAAGGTTAGACACACCGCCGCTTATTTTCACCAGAGGCATAGCCTCTTTGATTTGGCGGGTAGCCTCTATAAAATTGATACCATAATCATTATGCTCTTCGATTCCAGTGCCAATGGCGAAAATATTGGGGTCGAAGATGATATCTTGCGGCGGGAAGCCAACTTGTTCGGTGAGGATTTTATAGGCTCTTTTACAAATGTCAACTTTGCGTTCAATGGTATCGGCCTGTCCTTCTTCGTCGAAAGCCATAACGACAGTTGCAGCACCATAACGACGTACCAATTTGGCTTGACGGATAAATTCAGCTTCGCCTTCCTTCATCGAAATGGAATTAACGATGGCCTTGCCCTGTACACATTTCAAACCGGCTTCGATGACTGTCCATTTCGAAGAGTCGATCATAATAGGCAGTTTAGAAATATCCGGTTCAGAAGCGATTAGGTTGAGGAAGAGCGTCATTGCCGCTACCGAATCCAACATCCCTTCGTCCATATTCACATCGATAATCTGTGCCCCACCTTCTACCTGTTGACGGGCAACAGCAAGGGCTTCTTCGTAGTTACCATTTTTGATGAGTCGGGCAAACATTTTAGAACCAGTTACATTGGTACGTTCGCCGACATTGATAAAGTTAAAATTTTCGCGTACGATGAGTGGCTCCAGACCGCTATACATGGAGTAGTCGGGCTGTTTTTTCAAATTCCTTACAGGTAAGCCCTGCACCAGCTCGGCCATACGGCGGATGTGATCGGGGGTAGTGCCACAACAGCCACCTACAATATTCACAAAGCCACTGTTGGCAAAATCTTTAATCAAAATGCCCATTTCATTAGCCGTCTGATCGTATTCGCCCATTTCGTTTGGCAGACCCGCATTGGGATAAGCCGAAATATAACAATCGGCCATGTTTGACAATGCTTCGATATAAGGACGCATTTCGGCAGCGCCAAGGGCACAATTGAGCCCCACACTGAAAAGATTGGCATGGCTGATGGAAATCCAGAACGCCTCGGCAGTTTGTCCCGAAAGGGTACGTCCGCTGGCATCGGTGATGGTACCAGAAACCATGACAGGATATTTGATACCAACCTCTTCACAATATTTATCTACTGCAAAAAGAGCTGCTTTGCAATTGAGTGTATCAAAAACTGTTTCGATTAGGAACATGTCAACGCCACCTTCAGCAAGGGCTTTTGCCTGTTCGAAGTATGCCTCGGCTAGTTCATCGAAACTGGTTGCGCGATAGCCCGGATTGTTTACATCGGGTGAAAGGGAGGTCGTTTTATTGGTTGGGCCAATGGCGCCAGCTACAAAACGAGGTTTATCAGGAGTCAGTTCATTGTAATGGTCAACTGCTTTGCGGGCACATTGTGCGGCAGCATAGTTGAGTTCATAAACAAGAAATGCCATATCATAATCTTCTTGTGAAATAGAGGTGGCATTGAAGGAATTGGTTTCGATGATATCGGCGCCTGCTTCGAGGTATGCGCGATGTACCTCTTCTACGTACTGTGCCTGGGTGATGGCCAAAAGGTCATTATTGCCTTTCAGGTCGCGGTGAAAATCGGCAAAACGTTCTCCACGATATTCTTTTTCGCCCAATTTATAGCGTTGGAGCATGGTTCCCATGGCTCCGTCAATCACCAATATTCTATTTCCAATAGCTTCTTGTAAGCGTTTCAATGTTTGCGCCAATTTGACAGCCGAGATATTGTTTATCATATAGTTGAAAGTAAAAAGTGAAAAGTTGAAAGATATTAGTCTAACAACTTAAACATTCAAGGGTTTTGATTTAGCGCTGCAAAGATAGTACTAAATTTAAGAAGATTCTATCCTAATTCAATCAAAAATCAATGCCTCTAAATTCCTAAATAAAAAATTTACATCATTTAATTTAAATAAACCTGCGTACAACATATTTAAAACTATCCTTACCTTTATACAACTTACAAAACTTATAAACTAAATTTTTATGTCAAATCTTGATTTTTTTAAAGCCTGCCTAGCCAATGAATTGAAAGCTACACATGACATCATTGCTGCACTTCCAACCGATCAGCTCAGCTACAAACCACATGAAGTAAGCCGTTCGGCCTATGAAATTGCTGAGCATATCGTTGCGCATGTTTACGACTTTTCGGTAATTCTCAGCTCGGGACAATGCGATGAATGTCTGACAATGCCATTCAGCAGCGCTGCAGAGGGCGCTCAAAAGTTGAATGAACTATGGGGTAAAACGCAGCAAATGCTCGAAAACTACGATGAGAACAGTTTCAATACTACGCCTGTTGAACTATTGGTGGAAGGTCGTTCGATATTGACTATTCCAAGAGCCAACATGATGTGGTTTTTCTTATTCGACATTATTCACCACCGCGGACAATTGTCTACTTACATCAGACCAATGGGAGGTAAAAACCCGGCTGTGTATGGTTGGAGTGCGGATAGCCTGAATGGGTAATTGAAATCAAAATTATCTAAAAAGCCATTTCGAAGTTTTCGAAATGGCTTTTTTAATGCGTATAATCTTTTCTATATTGATTGGGATTTTCCTTGTCTTCCAGTGATTTTCTAACCCAAAGTTCGTCCCTTTCTCTCTTCTTTTTTACTTTTTTCATCTCGTCAGTTCCTGACGAGACAAAAAATCTAGTCCTCAGCAAGGCGTTTTAGGACTACAAGCCCATGTCATAAAGTATTGAACTTTGCAAGGAACCCGATCCTCGATAACCATCGGGACGGAAGCAGCATCTGTAACCTGAGTTTTCTACTCCTTACCATTTGCACGGAACTATGACAATACCAATGCCAGCCGATGCTGCTTCCATACGCTGGTGCTTCGGACCTTAGGAAGCGGTGCCTGCAGCGCGTAATTTTTTGGCGTAGTTTTATAATTTGACAATCTGCCTGTTTTTTACGGATTGAAAAAACAGCAAAGGAGTGCGGTATTTTAATGCCGCAAAGCAATTATGAGTGGATGAGTTCCACCTTTTTTGGTGCAGCGACCAGCTTTCCATTCATCAACACCTTTTAATAAATTATTAGACTAGTCAGTTAGTTTGAAATTTGGCAAATTGACCTTGAAAGTTGAGCCTTGACCTAGCGTTGAATCCAATTCAATAGTTCCGTTCAACTTTCTGACAGCCTCGGAACAGATAAAAAGACCAAGGCCGCTTCCTCCTGTCTTTTTACTTGCTCTGTAATAAATTTCAAAAACTTTTTCTTGTAGGTTTTTTTCGATACCTTCTCCATTATCGCTAACCGACAAGAAAACTTGCGCTTCATTGATTGTTGCATTAACTTCGACATAAGCATTGTTATATCTGCTGTATTTCACTGCATTCGAAATCAGGTTATTCAATATAATTTTTAATCGATACAAGTCTGTAAAAAGCAATGCATTCTGCTCAATATTTAATCGGAATTCTATCGGATAAGGCACAGCATATTTAACTGAATCGAAAATTTCAATTGCAATTTCTTCGAGGTTTACAGCAACTAACTGCGTTTCGATATTTGAATTTTTTACGAAATAATAAATATCGATAACCTGATTGTCGACCCTGTCGATTGTTTCGGTAATTAAATTCAAGAAATAGTCGAGTTGTTGATTGCATTCTAAACTCATTTTCACAAGTTCTATCAAACCTTTTACTGCCAGAATAGGCGATCTAAAATCGTGGGTAATGGAATAAATTATACTATTTAATTCTTTATTTAGTTTTTCGAGTTCGATATTTTTTTGGTCAACAATTTTTGTATGCTGCTTTATATCGGTAATATTCATGCCATAAGCTAATAAATACTTTTGCTGGTCGTGCGAAATATAAGGCGAAACGATTCGCAACATATGAACTTCTTTTTCTGAATCTTTATGGTGTATATCCTCAAAGCTCACCAATTTATTTGAATCGAGCGCAGTCTGAAAATACATTTCGCGACTTTGCCCTATTTCCGCATCCATTTTTTTTAAATTAAAATAATCAGTATTGGTTTTACCAATCATCCATTGTCTGAGTTGATCGTCTTTGACAGCAGTTTTATTCAAATACTTGAATCTCCGCTCGGCATCGAAAATTGCCAAATCGACAGGTATTTCATCGAAAAGATTTTCGAAAAATCTTCTTTGATTTTCCAAATCACCGTCCAGTTGCAGTTTGCTCATTAGCTCATCAAACAACAATTGGATAAAATTAGCATTTTCTATTGCAGTACTATGCAGGAAAAAATCGCTGCTTGCCAGATTTAAATCAGTTAAATTGGCATCCGATTTCAACCAAGGATTCCCGCAAAAGAAAAGAATATCTTGTCCGTACCGACGGATAAACTGCCCTTGCAGCAAAATTCCAGTTCCATTTACCTCAATGATGAAAAGTTGATTAATGCGTGACAACAAGTCATTGAAACTATTTTTAACACTAAATTTGGGAAAATTAAAGGTTAGAATATCTTCAAAAATGTCTGTATCCCTCACTATTTTTGACAAACTACTGCCTTTCTGCACGATTCGGAACGAGCGATCGATAACAAAATGAAAAGGAAAAAGCTTGTCGAACATGTCTGCTAAATTATAGTTTCAGGCGAAACTACTGTAAATTAACATAAAAATAGTTAATGTTCAAGCAAAAGAATTATAAAGAGTTTCAAACTACAGCTTCGAAAATCATATACTTATAGAAATGTGCAAAAATCGAGTTCTGCCCAAGCATTTCAGCTCTGAAAAGGAAGAAGCTTGTCGAACATATGATGTTTTGAAAGGTCATCTGCAAGTTTATCTGTTTGGAATATTAACGCTAAAAATAGAGCCCTGACCAGGTATAGATTCCAATTCAATCGTACCGCCCAGTTTACGAATCGCCTCAGAACAGATAAAAAGTCCCAAACCTGTTCCGGCTATTTTATTGTTAGCCCTGAAATAAATTTCGAAAACTTTATCTTGTAAATGCGGAGGGATACCCTCGCCATTGTCTCTAACAAAAAAACTGCAGTTTGTTTCATCCACTTTGGCTACAAATTCAACAAATGCGTTGCCCTCGCGGTTGCTACTATATTTTACTGCATTTGAAATTAGGTTATTGAGTACAATTTTTATTCGGTATGCATCAGTATATAAAATGGCCTTCTCTTCAATATTAATTTTAAGTTCTATTGGGTAAGGGACTGAATGTTCAACCATAGCAAAAATTTCGCTGACGAGCTCACTCAGATTCACAGGGGCTGAACCTAATTCGGAGTTACTGTTCTTGACAAAATGGTAGATATCTATAATCTGGTCGTCGAGGCGATCGATAGAGGTATTGATATGATTTAAAAAGCCAACGAAACGAGCATTCAACTGAACGGTTTTTTTCATGAGTTCTACCAAGGCTTTTACTGCAAGGATGGGCGATCTGAAATCGTGTGTTATGGAGTAGATTACTCCATTCAGTTCATGATTCAACTTTTCCAGTTCTACGTTTTTTTGTTCAGCCTGTTTGGCTTTTTTCTTGATATCGCTAATGTTCAAACCATAAGCCAGCAGGTATTTATTACCATCGTGGGCGGTAAAAGGCGAAACAGAACGCAGCATCACCACTTCATTTTCTGTTCCTTTATGGTGAATATCTTCAAAACTGATTAAGCTATCTGATTCGATAGCATTTTGCATAAAAACTTCCCTTCTAAAACCGATTTCTTTATCAATATTTTTCAAAATAAAATAATCGGAATTGGTTTTACCGATCATCCATTTTCTGAGATTGTCGTCTTTTACGGCTCTTCTGTTCAAATATCTGAAGCGTTTATCCAGGTCAAAAATGGACATATCTACAGGTATTTCATCGAATAATCTTTCGAAAAACAATCTTTGGTTTTCGTAATCTTCGCTCAATTCTGCTCCCCTATTCAATTCATCTATCGACATACTTACATAATCTGCATTTTCGATTACCGAACTGTGCAAGGCAAAATCAGCTATGCTTAGATTATATTTTTTAAGATCAGTTTCGGGAGTCAACCAAGGGCTGCCGCAAAAAAAGAGCAGATTCTGTGTTGCATTGCAGATAAATTGCCCCTGCAGAGAAAGTTCACTGCCTTTAATTTCTATAATGAAAAGTTGGTTGGGGCGAGACAACAAGGCATCGAAACTGTGCTTAACGCTAAGCCTTGGCGTTTTGAAAAGAAAGCAGCTATCAAAATTGCCACTTCCGGGTAGAATTTTTGACAAACTGCTTCCTATCTGAACCACATTAAATGCCTTGTCCAGCACGAAGTGAAAAGGAAACAGTTTATCAAACATATATTTTAATATTTGGGAGCTAGTAGCCCAAAAAAATTCTATAAACTCATCAACTCCTTACAAACCGATTCCATTTTGTCGGTATTAAGGGGCTTATTGAGAAAATCTCTTACTTCGGGGTATTGTTTAGCCTTGTCAATATCGGCCTGATAAATTGATGACGAAAGTAGATATATAATAAATTTATTTATATCGGAACCAACAGTTTTTTTCAATTCATCTATAAAGGCAAAACCGTCCATGATAGGCATTCTGATATCGAGCAGAATGACCACTTTTTCGATATTGTCGAGATTGTTTTTAATATTTTCTAGCGCATCGAGACCAGAGGTAAAATCCTGTACACTTTCCATACAGGTTGTAGTTTCGAGCACTTTTTTATTCAGAAAAATAAAAATTGGATCATCGTCAATAAGAATGAATTTCTTTTTCATGTGAACACAAATCATTAGGTAGTTTAACAATAAAATTTGATCCCACGTTGGGATATGATGTAAAAGTAAGGCTTCCTTTCAATTTTTCAACAGCTTCTTTGCAAATAAAAAGTCCTAATCCTGAACCGATTGATTTTTTTGAACCCCTGTAAAACATTTCAAAAATCAAGTCATAATGTTTTGCCTGAATTCCCTCACCATTGTCGGCAATTTCAATTTCGCAATAATCTTTATCGACCCTAAAGCTAATTTCAACAAAAGCATCCACATTTGTACGACTAAACATTAAAGCATTAGATATGAGGCTATTCAATATAATCAAGACCCGTTGTGGATCGGAGTAAAATTTAAATGGGTTATTTTGATTTAAAATAAGTCTTACGTTATTTTTCAGTTCTTTGATATTATGGTCATAAGATTTTTGAATTAATTCCTCCAGGTCAATTTCGGAACTTTGCAGCTCTGTTCGGGCATTCTTCGAATAGTCAAAAATCAGATTGATGGTTTCATCGAGCCTGCTGATTGAAGACCTGATGAGCGATACATATTCTTCTGTCTGAGCGTTTAATTGCTCCTCTCTTTCAATTACATCTATCAAACCCAAAACTGCATGCAAAGGCGACCTGATATCGTGGGTTACCGAATATACCAAACCGTCAAGTTCAAGATTCAATTTATTCAGTTCCCGGTTTTTATTAAAAATTTCCTCACTTGCCTTTCTCACCATGGTAATATCTATTCCATAGGCAAGAATATACTTTTCGCCGCTATGGGAGGTGTAGGGTAACATGTTTCGATAAATAGTTTTCTCCTGTTCAGTCCCTTTAAAATAGGTATCTTCGTAAAAAAATTCTTCGCCATTATCAATGATCTTTCTGAAATTTTGCTCGCGCTCACTAGCTATATCCAAATCCAGGTTTCTATACCTTGCATAGTCCAAATAAGTTTTACCCCTTACCCAATTCCTAATCTCCGCATTTTTTATGGCACTTCTGTTGATAAAGATATATTTCAAATCGGAGTTTAAAATTGCAACATCCATTGGGATGTGATCGAATAACAATTCGTAAAAATTTTTCTGTCTTTCGAACTGATACTTCAGTTTTTCTTTATCCTCTTGTTCGATTCTTAAGAAATTATTTACCTGCAGATATGAAATATTCCAATCAAAAATAGCAAAATCTTTAATCTGAAGCCCGGTATTTTCAAAGTCTTTCTCAGATTTTATGTAGGGTGAACCCCAAAAATAAAGCAAATCATTTTGCTTGTCGTATATAAACTGTCCTTTCAATTCAATCTTTTTTTCAATACCAAGTATCCTTAATAAAAAGACCTGTTCTTGAAATCTTTGAATGGATTCAAATTCGTATTTAATTCCTAGTGAAGGCCTTACAAATGAAAAATGTTCTTTAAAATAAATTTCATCCCCGCTTATCTTTTTTAGGCTCTCACCTTTCCTGAGTATTTGGAGTTTTCGGTCCAAAACGAAGAAGAATGGAAAGAGTTTTTCAAGTTGCTCAGGCTCGGGGCTGAAAAGAAGACTCATTTTAAAGTGACTTTATAAACAATATGACTAATTTCAGTAATTTCATTTTCAACCTGTTCAATGTCGCATTCGGTGTCATACATTTGAGCTAGTCCCTCAATAAGACCGGTCATAAAACTGCCAAGGCCAATTCTTTTTGAGTAATAATGCAGCAAAAAGGACTTTTCATCAATTTTTTCCTTTAAAAATTCGGGCGGAATAATTTCGGGATAGAGCAACATAACTCTACTATGGAAATTGGGCAGCTGATCCATAAACTCTATGAAATTGTTACCGGCATATTCCATCAGTTTAGCATATTTTTCTTTAGCGATTTTGAGCACCCAATACTTACCAAAACTTCTGAGCAGGGTATCTACATCGACAAATAAGATCTCGGATGCAGCAGCAACAAGATCGAAGGTAATTTCGTCCTCATAAATCTTATTTGAGAGAAAAAATTCATCTCTCACACCAGCTTTAATCCGCACCTTTTCCCAGGCATCGTTCCCGAATGAGTCGCTTATATGGCCCATTATTGCCTGATTGATTAATCCGTACATATCTTAGTTAGTTTGTGGAGTCAAAACAGGCAGACTGATACGAATGCTTGTTCCATTTCCTGGCTCAGAAAGTAGGCTGATATTGCCTCCTAATTTGTGCACAATTTCGTTAACAATATAAAGGCCCAATCCGGTTCCGATACTTTCTGTCGAAGCGCGGAAAAACATATCAAAAACCTTAGCCTGATATTCGTGTGCGATACCCTTGCCATTGTCAGATATCTCGAACTCGTACATATCTCCTTTTCTGATACAGGTAAATTTCACCAATGGCCTCAGACCGTCTTCTCTTCTGTATTTTATTGAATTCGATATCAGATTGCGAATAACCGACTGAATGCGGAGTTTATCCGTAAAAATACTTTCGCAATCCTGAATATAGACTATGAAATCGATATCGAAGGAGTTGAGTAGATTTAGGTCATTATAGGTATTTTCAACAACTTCTCGAATATTTACAGATTCTACTTTTAATTCGGTTCTCGAATTTCTCGAATAGGTAAGAATATCAAGAATTGTTGCATCGAGCCTGTCAACACTTAATTCAATCAATTTCAAGCAGTTTACAATATCGCTATCCAGTACATCGAATCCCAAAATAAGATTTACAAGTCCTTTTACCGATAACAGCGGACTCCTTAAGTCGTGCGATACACTGTAGACAAAGCGGTCGAGTTCTGAATTTATTTTTCTTAACTCCTTATTTTTCTCTGTTATATCGTCATTGTATTTTCTGTTGGCCTGAAAAGTTTCGGTGATATCGATGGCAAATCCAAAAATTTGATTCAGGTTTTTATCTTCGTTTTGGAAACTTTTTTTACCGCAGATATAATTTTTTACAATTTCGTTATTTTCGAGCACGATATCGAAAGTCACAACATTACCCGGGGATTCAAGCGCCGTGCTATCGGTTGACTTAAGTACAGCACAAACTTCTGTTTCGAAAATATGTTCATCTTTTGCACCTACAAGGTTTCTACCCAAGGTATTTTCCATATAACGATTGGCGTGAAGGTATACACCGCCCGGGCTTTTAACATAGAGGCAGATGGGCAAGGTATCGAAAATAGCCGAAAGGAGTTTTTCTTGCTCCAGCGCTTTGTCAACTGCCATTTTCTTATCGGTAATATCCCTAAAAAAACCATGAGTTGCCTGTAGCGTGCCATTGACAAAAAGCGGTACAATATTACCTTCGAGCATGATACGTTTGCCGCTTTTCGCAACAAATTCCACTTCAACGTTCGAAAAACTTTTACCTGCAATTACATCCATAAACATGGCGACACAGTGTTCTTTGTATGTGTCGGCAATGATATCGAAAAGGTTCAGACCAGGAATTTCAGCCGCAGAATATTCCAATTTTTCATGCCAGGTTTTGTTACAAAAAAGTAATCTGCCCTGAGCATCGAAACTTTGTATGATTTCCAGACTGTTTTCGAATAGATCCTGATAAATTTTTTGCTGATAAGCTTCTTTTGATTTAGAATTTTCGAGGTGGGTTAATTCCACAACATTTCCGGCAATATATTTTTCGTCGTTATGGTGAATAAGGTTGGAATTCAGTTCGTATAATATCTTATCGCCCTTCTGGTCGACCGCCGAAAGTATATAGTTTTTCACTTCACCCTTCAACTCTAAAATATTCAAATAACGGTTTCTTTCCTCAGCATTTTCATAGCAGCTCCAAGTGCTAGAATTCATAATATCTTCTTTACTGTCGAAACCGAATATTTTGTAAAAAGAATCGTTGCAGTGGATCAGTTTGCCATCCCATCTCGATACGAACATTCCGGTCTGACTGTTTTGGAATATTGCATCATAGAATTTCAGCATATTGTCAAGGTCTATGGCATTAGCGTTCATCTTATTGGTTTTGGACTAACTATATTTTTTGAAATCGGAAAATTTTTCAGTAAAAAAGATAAATTCTGATTTACAACAAAAAAAATCATGCAATTATTGCAAATTTACATACAAAAAGTGTGAATATAAAATAAAATTAGCGGAGATAGATTACCAAACAACACAAATGAGATTTTTAGTCAATTTTAATCAAAACTTATAACCGAACACTTGGCAGCGGCATTAAAATACCGCGATGTTTCAGTATTTTTTTTCACAAAGGCATACCAAATATGAATTAAGATCTCGTCTATC
>CAMDAB010000109.1 GCA_945888475.1 Saprospira grandis DSM 2844
TCTGTTTCAAAAAAAGCAATTTATTAAAATAATAGAAGCCTTGCAATCGTATAAAAAACGAGGCAAGGCTTCTACAATGTTACATATAAATTAGTTAGATCTATTCAAGACAAATTTCGCTTCAGTTTTCTTGTTCTTACAGTCAAAACGACTGAGTACAAGCTGCGAAGCTGGCAGTTCGAAATCAAAATTACATTGGTCTGTTTGGAATTGGTACCAGGCAGTAGGTCCGTTATAGTCGGGCGATGCACCTCTTAAATTCATAAAAAACCAATTTCCTTTCCCAGTTTCAATGCTCTTTGTATTGTTGTAGACCAAGACCACATTGTTTAAAGTTTGTCCATCATCTGCAACGGTAAATTTTAAAATAATTTCAGCATTGGAATAGGTGTAATCGCCGTCGGAAAGCTGAGCAAAACTAATTTTAGAAATGAATGCAAATAGTAGGAAAAGAAATAATTTTTTCATGGTAAAACGTTTTAAAGTTATAATTTGGTTATTCGTTACAATTTAAGGATTCTCTTAACTTAAAATTTTTCTTTTTCAATTCTTTCCCTTTTCCATCTCTTGTGCGACCAAAGCCAGTATTCCGGAGCCTCTCTGATTTGTTTTTCGATTTCATTTGTAAAAATACGACTTATTTCTTCTGGTTGATAATCCCGTGGATTTTCAATTAAAAGTCGGGCGCTAACCTTATAAAACCCTCTTTTTTGCTTTTCGGTTTTGATGAGATAGATGGGCAGATTGTATTTATGAGCATATTTGGACGGGCCATGTAAAACCGCTGTTTCTTTTCCAAAAAAATCAACCCAGTGACATTCGCGCACATTGCTGGGGCTCTGATCAGAAATCATAATGTACATTGGATGTTGATCGAAATATTTTTCGAAATATTCAGAAGTTTCATTTATTGGCGCCATGATAGTACCCTTATCTTTGCGACTATTTCTGATATAATCGTTGATGAGCGGATTTTTGATTGGCTTGTAAAAAACCATGGCTATAGGCTCAATCTGAAGACCGCATCCCAAGGCGCCATACTCCCAGTTATTTTGATGACTGCCGACAAAAAGACAGGCAGAACCGCGTCTGAAAGGGATGTTTGGAGCTTCCGGAGTTGTGATAAAGTATCTCCTTATGGTCTCTTTATCTGAAAGGTTGATAGCCTTAATGCCCTCCATGAAAATATCAGCTAAGTGCCGGTAAAACTTTTTCTCAAGCACTTTTCTTTCATTCTCAGGCCATTCCGGAAAAGCAATCTCTAGATTTTTTTTAACTATGTTGCGTCTGTATTTCACAAGATAGTAAAGCACATAGTAAAGTCCATCCGATAGCAGATAAATCAACCAGAATGGAATGAGGTAAAAAACGGCAATAAAAATCCGAAACCCTAGATAGTTAATGTATTTCATATCAACGCTTAGTAATCCATTCCTGCAATTGCAAGCATCAGACTTTCCATTCTTTGTTTCAGCATAGCGCCCGAGCAGTTGAAATTGTTCACAATGATAGTGAAGGCGACATTGCGTTTGCTTTTGGTTGTAATATAACCTGTTATACTTCGAACCCGGCTCATGCTACCGCCTTTGGCATGAAGATTACCTTCCAGCAGCGTACCTTTTCCGCTGTACCTGTAAGTTCCGGTTTTTCCGGCAATGGACAGTAATTTTTTAAAGTTTGGAAAGGTATTATTGTCGATATGTACCTTTCGCATAATTTCGGTCATGATTTTGGCGCTAACATTATTTCTGGCTGATAAGCCACTGCCATCTTCCATGTACATACCAGAGGTTTCGATTCCTCTCGAACGCCAAAATTCACTGATTGCTGCCACGCCTGCATCGAGACTCCCATTGTTTTTTAATTTTTTTCCGACAGCCTTGACATAGGCCTCGCAATACATATTTCGGCTGATTTCATTGGTATGTCTGATCAAATCGCTTAGTACAGGCGAATAATGGCTGTGAATTTTTTTTCTGGAAGCATTTGATTTTTGGATTCTCTGCGCAATGGGTTTACCACTGATTGTAATTCCATTGTCTTCGAGACTGTTCCGCAACCAATCGGCAGCAAAAAATTCAGGGTCAGTCACAGCGCCCATGATACTAAATATGCCAGAGCCTGCGGGGAGTGTACCTTTTACCCAAGCTTCAGTTGCATAGGGAGCAGCATAGATGAAAGAATTGTCGCCACTGTTCCAGCTTGCACTGCTCACTTCGTTATAAAATTTGATATTACTTTGTTCTGGAACTACCGACTTGATTTTAGGCTGCGCACCCAATGTCGGCACCTGTTGAAAATTAATATAATATAAATTGTCGTGAAGATTAAGACCCATAACACCGGCGCCGTAGTGATTACCCATGTCCATCCACTGCCAGCTTGGAACCAGGCTGGAATATTCAAAATGACTTCCATCGCCAATCACATTGCCTTTGATACTTTTGATGCCTGCTTTTTTAACAGCATTCGCAAATTCAAGAGACAAAGTGTTAAGTTTTGAAGCTTCTTCCATAAAAGGAGAGCCTAGTGAGGGGTCGCCATAACCTTTAAAGTATAAATTGCCATTCAGTACCCCATTTTCGATGTTACCATCATATTCAATAGCAGTTTCAAACTTGTAATCCTTACCCAAAACAGCCAGTATGGTTGCTGTTGTGATGGCCTTCATAGTCGATGCTGTAATGAGCGAAAGATTAGGGTTGTGCGAAGCCAAAACCTCATTTTTATCTATATCAAGTGCATAAAACGAAACCGACGAATATTTCATGTCTGGATATTCGGCAAAGCTGTTAATAGCTTTTTGTATTTTATTTTGTGCAAATAAATTGATACTGATGAAGAGACAAATAATTAGTAATCTCATAAGTTTTGTTTTGGCTAAATGCTGTAAATTGCTTGTATCTATGTAAAATTGCTTTTTTTGAATGTAAATCCGAAATTTGAAAAGCTAAATCTTAATTCAGCTCCAACTTCAAAAATCTTCCTGTGTGACTATCTTTCACCTTTGCAATCTGCTCGGGAGTTCCTTCTGCGATGATCTGACCGCCTTTTCCGCCGCCTTCAGGTCCAACGTCAATAATGTGATCAGCAACTTTAATTACATCCATATTATGCTCAATTACCAGCACGGTATTTTTTCTTTCAACCAGTTCATTCAAAACATCTAGCAGCATTCTGATATCTGAAAAATGAAGTCCGGTTGTTGGTTCGTCCAGAATGTAAATGGTATTTCCGGTGTCTTTCTTCGATAACTCTTTGGCCAGTTTTATACGCTGCGCCTCACCGCCCGATAGGGTTGTAGCCGACTGACCGAGTGTTATATAGCCAAGGCCGACACTTTGCAGGGTTTCGACTTTACGGTAGATTTTGTGCATTTCTTTGAAAAACTCGGCAGCCTCATCGACCGACATATCCAGAATCTCGCTGATGTTTTTGCCCTTGTATAAAATCTCCAGTGTTTCACGGTTGTAGCGCTTGCCTTTGCAGGATTCGCATTCTACTTCCACATTTGGCAAAAACTGCATTTCAATCTCGCGCATGCCACTGCCGTCGCAGGTTTCGCAGCGACCTCCCGACACATTAAAAGAAAATCGACCGGGTTTGTAGCCACGTATTTTTGCCTCAGGCGTTTCTGATAAAAGTTTTCTGATTTCATCGAAGAGTCCGACAAAGGTTACCGGGTTAGACCTTGGTGTGCGGCCAATCGGTTCCTGATCGATTTCAATGACTTTATCCAATAAATCGATGCCTTCAATGCTGTCGTATTCTAATGGCTTCTGTAATGAATTGTAAAAATGCTGGCGCAAAATAGGGTAGAGGGTGTCATTTATCAGGGTCGATTTGCCACTTCCGCTCACGCCGGTTACGCAAATAAATTTACCCAATGGAATTACCAGCTTAACATTTTTTAAATTATTGCCTCTTGCACCGCTAAGTACAAGTTTTTTACCGCTGCCTTTTCTGCGTTTTTTGGGCACTTCTATGGCACTACGGCCGCTAAGATAATCTGCAGTGATGCTTTTTTGTCTTAGAAATTCTTCTGGAGTTCCTTCTGCGACGATTTCACCGCCGAATTTGCCTGCCTTTGGCCCGAGGTCCATCAGATAATCGGAGGCAAGCATGATGTCTTTGTCATGTTCTACAACTATGACAGTATTGCCAATTTCGGCCAATTCGCGCAGGGCCTGAATCAGTTTTTCATTGTCGCGTTGGTGAAGACCGATGCTCGGCTCATCAAGGATATAAGTAATTCCTGTCAATTGCGACCCAATCTGCGTTGCAAGCCTGATACGCTGCGATTCTCCACCCGAAAGGGTTCTTGCTGGTCTGTTCAGCGAAAGATAATCCAATCCTACATCAAGCAAAAAGCTAAGGCGCATCCTCAATTCCTTGATAATATCCTGAGAAATGGTTTGCTGTCTCGAATTCATGCCCTCAGGTGCATTTCCAATCCAATCGAAAAGTGAACGGATATCCATATGGGACAAATCTGAAATATTTTTTTCATTCACTTTAAAAAACATGGATTCTTTCTTTAGACGACTTCCTTCACAAACCGGACAGTCCGCAATCACCATAAAGTCTTCGGCCCATTGTCTTATTTTTTCTGAGGTAGAATCGGCATAATAGCGTTTGAGCATTTTTAAAAGCCCTTCCTGCGCCAGATTGAAAGTCATATCATCTTTACCAAAACTGACCGCCTCGAAAGAGTTATCACCACCGTAGAGAATTACGTTTAGTGCCTTTTCGGGAATATCTTTGATTGCGGTTGCAAAGGTAAAATTGTATTTTTTTGAAATTTCACGCAGCTGAGTGAAAATCATATTTTTGCGCACTTCCCCAAGTGGGACAATTGCCATATCATTGATATTCAGAGACCGATCGGGAATAACCAGATTCAAGTCGACCTCATGTACAATACCAAGTCCCTTGCAGGATGGACAGGCCCCGTAAGGCGAATTGAATGAAAAGGTGTTTGGCGATGGCTCTTCGTAAGAAATTCCTGATTCGGGACACATCAAATGTCTCGAGTATTGAGCAACTTCCTCAGTGTCGTGGTCCATAAACATCAAAAAACCGTTTCCGTGTTTCAATGCCAGTTTCAAAGAGGAGGCCAGACGATCTTTTCTATCTGCACTTACGACGAGTCTGTCTACAACCAACTCAATATCATGCGTTTTATAACGGTCAATTTGCATTCCCGGAGATAAATCGATCATGAAACCATCGATGCGCATTTTGCTGAATCCTTGCTTGCGCATCTGGTCGAAAAGCTCGCGATAATGGCCTTTGCGCCCACGAACAAGCGGAGCAAGCAACACACCTTTTTTGTCCTTGAAGTTTTCGGAAATATGCTCCAGAATCTGGTCCTCTGTATAGCGGTCCATACGTTTTCCAGTTTTATAGGAATATGCATCGGAGGCTCGGGCAAAAAGCAGTCGAAGAAAGTCATAAATTTCTGTAACAGTACCAACAGTTGAACGAGGATTTTTGCTGGTCGTTTTCTGTTCGATAGCGATAACAGGGCTTAAACCAGTAATTTTTTCAACGTCAGGTCGTTCCATCTCGCCAATAAACTGACGTGCATAGGCAGAAAAGGTTTCCATATATCTGCGTTGACCTTCAGCATAGATAGTATCGAATGCCAATGATGATTTGCCACTTCCGCTCACGCCGGTAATAACCACAAGTTTATGGCGTGGTATACGCAAATTTATGTCTTTTAGATTGTGGACTCTTGCACCCCAAATATTGATATAATCCAAATCGTTATTTGCCAGTATATTATCTTCAATTTCCATATTTAATGCTTTATAGTATTTGTCACACTTCATTTAACAAGGTTAAGCTTACGATGTTTTCTTTTTCGTCAACTTTGCAAAAATACAGAATTATTGGCAGCGGTGCAAGTAGGATGTAACAAAGCACTATTTTTGTAGCAACAATTGTTATTCAATAATTATATTCGTTCATGCTTTTACTATTTTAATGCCTTCTCATATAACTTTTAAACCTAAAGCTATATATTTGCCCATTCATTGAGTCTACATGGTTTCGTAAAACCTAAAAATTTAATTTTATAACTAATTTAAAATAAAAACATGAACTTCGATATCATCGTAATTGGCAGCGGTCCCGGCGGTTATGTAGCTGCAATCCGTGCCGCACAGCTTGGGTATAATGTAGCAGTTGTTGAACGCGAATCTTTGGGCGGTATCTGTCTCAATTGGGGCTGTATTCCTACAAAAGCGCTGTTGAAAAGTGCGCAGGTTTTTGAATACATCAATCATGCAGCCGATTATGGAATCACGGTTTCTGAATCTAAAGCCGATTTTACTGCTGTTGTTAAACGCAGCCGTGCTGTTGCCGATAAAATGAGCAAGGGTGTTCAGTTCCTGATGAAGAAAAACAAAATTACGGTCATCATGGGTGCTGCCAAGTTGACTGCATCCAAAAAAATTGCAGTTACAGAAAATGGTACTGTAAAAGAATATACTGCCAAACATGTTATTATTGCTACTGGTGCTCGTGCCCGCGAATTGCCTAATCTGAAAATTGATGGCAAAAATATCATTGGCTACCGCGATGCAATGACTTTGCCTGCAATGCCAAAATCTTTGGTGGTTGTTGGGTCGGGTGCTATTGGAATCGAGTTTGCTTATTTTTATCAGGCAATGGGTACCAAGGTTACTGTAGTCGAATACATGGATAATATCCTTCCACGCGAAGATTTGGACTGCTCAAAAGAGATGAAAAAAATCTATGAAAAGGCAGGTATGAAAATTATGACCGCTTCTGCAGTTACCAAAGTGACTTCAGGCAAAGATGGTCAAACTGTTGAAGTAACGGATAACAAAAGCGGAGCAAAAACCGAATTGAAATGTGATATCGTGCTGTCTGCTGCCGGCATAAGTCC
Source organism: Saprospira grandis DSM 2844 (assembly GCA_945888475.1). GTDB lineage: Bacteria > Bacteroidota > Bacteroidia > Chitinophagales > Saprospiraceae > Saprospira > Saprospira grandis_C. The sequence continues at coordinate 6,920 of CAMDAB010000109.1, forward strand.
AAATACCGAAAACCTTGGATTGGAGTCGCTTGGCATTAAAACAACCAAAAGTGGACATATCGAAACAGGTGCTTTCTACGAAACCAATGTTCCGGGCTTTTACGCCATTGGGGATGTGCTCACCACACAGGCGCTTGCTCACGTAGCCAGTGCAGAGGGAATTACTTGTATCGAAGCTATTGCGAACAAGGAAGGTAAATTCCACCACAAGCCAGAAGCCATCGATTACGGCAATATTCCTGGCTGTACTTATTGCTGGCCCGAAATTGCTTCTGTAGGTATGACAGAACAGGAATGCAAAGAAAAAGGCTTAGAGGTGCGTATCGGTAAGTTTCCTTTCACAGCATCGGGTAAGGCCTCAGCTTCGGGATCGAATGCTGGGTTTGTAAAACTCATTTTTGATAAAAAATACGGCGAACTGCTTGGTGGTCACATGGTTGGTGCCAATGTTACCGAAATGATTGCTGAAATTGTCGCTATCCGCAAACTCGAAACTACCGGTATGGAACTCGTAAAAACTATTCATCCTCACCCGACCATGTCAGAAGCGGTAATGGAAGCTGCTGCGGCTGCTTATGATGAGGTGATACATTTGTAGATGAAAGATTTTTTCAATTTGGTAATTTGAAAATGAGACAATCCGATAGCTATCGGATTGAAAATAGGTTTCAATTTGAAATTTTTTTAATTCGTCTCGTCATGCAGACAAGATTCCAAACGGCTTTCGGGGCCTTTGAGAAAAACATTAGCCAATAAGCGCTGTATTTTAATGTTGCTTTAGATTCGTTTAGTCATGCAGACTAAATTAAACGGGTTCAGCCGCATTAGGTTCGAACAATAGTATTAAAAAAGGGAAATGGGCATTTGCTGTTTCCCTTTTCTTTATAATTTTCACCTGGAATTGAATTCTATAGCTTAATTGAAGAAAAAATTTCAAATTTCTTCTCGTCCGAAAGACGAGACTAATTTCAAACTCAACACAAACTTTCCCCGCCATCCACTTTTAAAATAGCTCCGTTTATCCAAGAGGCTTCATCGCGACACAGCAGATAAATTGCATTTGCGACATCCTCGGGTTTAGTGAGTCGACCGAAAGGATTTCGAAAAGTTGCACCTGCTTTGAGATAATCGGCTCCGGGTATTCTACGCAGAGAATTGGTATCTGTAACACCTGCTTGTATGATGTTTGCTCGGATACCATAAGGCGCATATTCCAGCGCAATAGATCGTACGATAGCCTCGAGTGCTGCTTTTGTCGCTGATACCGCAGCATAATTTACCCAAGCTTTTTGGTTGCCCTCGCTGCTCAGGCCGATAACTCTGGCATCGCTCGTAAAGAGGGCTGATTCGTGAATGGCTTTTACCCAATCAACCAGACTAAGTGCCATATTTTGCAGGGTGAGTTGAAAATCGTTGCTGTCGAGCAAAAAATCGGAATGGACATGTTTGTTTTTTTCTGTTTCTAATGCCCGGTAAACTGGCTCAAGCGTTTCGTTATCATAATTTCTTTTTATGGCAGCTTGCTTAACCAATGGTTTTAGGTTGCCTTTCGATACCGAATGGAGCAAAAGTCTGACGCTGTAACCTGCTGCTTTGAGTGTTGAAAGTTGACGGCAGGCTTCATCGATTGTTGACTTATCTGCAGCATCGGCATTGAGTGTCATAATCTCGATACCATACTCAGTCGCAAGTTTGCTGTAAAACTCCTCAGTAGCTCTGGCTTCTGCCTTTCTGTCTCTGTAAACAATAAAAAGATGCTTGCCTTCAGCTGCCAATTTTTTTGCTGTAGCTAGGCCTATGCCGCCCGATCCGCCCAGAATGAGCGCAATATATTTTTGATTAGAGAATGTCATGGACTGATTAAAGATGTTTTATTCATCCTAAAATTACGATTATTTTTTTAACTTTGGCAAATAAGTATTTTTTGATTACATGAGTGAAATAATTAATTACTACGACAAAATTGCCGCTGAATATAATTCCGACAGGTTTGCCAACAGCTATGGCAAATTTATAGACCGTCAGGAAAGAAAAATATTGGATAAACTTTTACCGAATAAAGATGAGCTTGTGCTCGACCTGGCCTGCGGTAGTGGGCGTCTATTGAATTATGCCGTTTACGGTGTCGATGGCAGTCAGGAAATGATCAAAATTGCCAAAGAGAAATATCCGGATAAAGAGATCTTTCACTCAGACGCTGAAAAATTGCTTTTCGAAAATAATTCACTCGATGCAATCATCAGCTTTCATTTTTTTATGCATCTCGACAAGGTAAGAATTAAAAAGATTCTGGAGGAATGCAGCCGGGTGCTTAAACCGGGTGGAAGCATGATTTTTGATATTCCAGCTGCCCGCAGAAGAAAGCTAATCAGTTACAATAAAAGCGGTTGGCATGGAAATCTTGCGCTCTCAAAAGCCGATACTGTCGATTTAAATACAGATTTTGTAATCAAAAGAAGTTTTGGTCTTTTGCTTTTTCCAATTCACAGAATTCCAAAGAAAATGAGATTGCTTTTCAACAGTCTCGATTATTTTCTCGCAAATTCTTTGCTGAAAAAATACAGTTCATATCATGTTTACGAAATGATAAAAAAGTGATGCTGTCGAAAAATATTAAAATAAGGCTAAAATTATTCCTGCGCTTTTGTCTCGACCTTTGGTCGGGAGTTTTATTCAAATTTGCAAAAAAGGGCAGGTTAGCAGCTGATTTTAAATACAGCCTGGTTTTGACACAGGAAATTAAAAGGAATGAAAACTTCGACAGCAAAATACAGAACCTAAGCCTAGCAGCCGAAAAAATTAACCAATTTGTAATCTTGCCAAATGAGATTTTTTCTTTCTGGAAAATCATCGGAAATCCGAACATTGGCTTTTCAAAAGGCAGAACTATCCGTAATGGCAAAATCGTAACAGAAAGTGGCGGAGGACTCTGCCAGGCTTCTGGCATTCTGCATCAGCTCAGTCTTATTGCTGCTTTGAAAGTTTTGGAACGTTACAACCACTCTGTCGATATCTATACCGAAGCAACCCGTTTTTGTCCACTTGGCAGCGATGCAACAGTAGTTTATGGCTATAAAGACCTGAGGATTAAAAACAATTTTAATTTTCCGATTGCCTTTCAAATGAAGGTTATCGATCATCAGTTGGAACTGCAACTACTCAGCACGGAAAAAATCAATGAAAAAACAATCAATTATCTCGTTGAAAAACTGGAGGGCAAAAAGCTGGTGATTGTTAGTGATGAATCGGGAGAATTGTACAGGTCGGAGTATTTGGATATATAATAATATACTCTTATTGTGCATTCGGGACTTATAATTAGGCTAAAAAAAGTTTAAGCTAAGTTTTTGGCACTTCGTAATTCATTAATTAGATTGTATACTTTTCGAACATCAGAAATCTGTACCAGATCTGAGGCTGGATTTATTCTGAACCAAACGCTTAACCCATCTCTATACCCATTTATCGCTTTATTTTCTTTGTCAATCGAAATTGTTCCTGTGCCATTGACCTTTTCAGTATAGTTTATTTCTTTCAACGATATTATTGGAATTGATTTTAGGCTTTTATCAAAAATGCCTGATAAAATCATAATTCTTTCATTTGTTATAGCATAAAGGGTATTGTCCCTTTGCAAAACATCAATGATAAAACGAGCAAAAACTGAAAAAACGCCAATGATTACAAAAATAAAACTACTGAGTAAAAAGAAAAAAGGTGCCGATAAACTGTAAGCTGACGTGAAAAAATAAATAGCATTAATTACCCATAATATACTAAAAGGAATCATGATAATATCCTCTGAACGAAAAACAATACCAGTCTTTGGTTTATCGGTCCAAATTATATTTTCCTTATCTTCGAGGAATTGTTTAAAAAGTCTGTCGTAGTTTGTTTTAGTGTTCATGATAATTTTATGAACTTAATTCATAGTGATTAAACTAGTTTTTTTAGGTATTTGCATTTAAGCAAATTTTGAAAGATATTTTACAGTATGTTCGTCAAAATGCTTTTTAATTCCGGCTTCACAATTATTCTCTTTAATAATTTCTTTGGCATCGGAAGGTTGTTTTTCTTCACGAGCCACGGCTAGCACTTCTTTTATATCATTACTCAGGAGCAAGCGCTCAAAAAGTTGACTATTGATCTGCCGCTCCAGTTGCCTTGATGTCCAGTTGTTTTTGGTGGTTTCTGCGATATAAAATTCTCTTTTATCTTGACTATCAATGCTTATCAGATTTTTATAGTGTGTCCAGCTCAATTGCGTCCGCAGTGCGGACGCAATTGGGAAAGTGCGGTAAAATTGTCTGTATCTCTCTAATTGCCTGACAGAAAAACCTGTTCCAAACTGAGGTTGAAAGGTTTGCGAAAGCGACTTTATCAAAAAATCGCCATAGCTTGCCCTTTCTTGGCCCTGCTGCTCTTCTTCAAAAATAACTTTGCCAATTTGCCAATACATTAGTACCCTTTCGGTGTCAACCGAACGGATTGCCCGTTCTTTTGACGTGGCAATGATTTGCTGTATATGTTCAACGAGGTCCTTTCTAAGTTCCATTATGCCTCTTGTTTTTTATTTGCCAACCACTTAAATCAATTTTACAAATTGAATACTAGACTTTACTTCAGCTTCTGCAACAGCAATTCCACCGACTTTTTCAGCTGTTCATCCTTTCCTTTTGCTTTGTAATCAGGACTGTTTTCGAGGACAACATCGGGGACAGCGGGGCCATTTTCCATGTTTAGTCCCGAACTCTTAACAAACCAGCCACGGAAAGGCATTCGCACATAGGAACCATCGATGAGGTTATAAGCACCGGTCGAAATCACAGCGCCATAAGTTGGCTTACCCACCAAAGTGCCAAGACCAAGTTCCTTATAAGCATGCGAGAAGATTTCGGCATTCGAGTAGCTGCTTTCGTTGCAGAGGGCTATGCTCGGTTTTGTCCAGGCGGCAAAGGGCAATCGCTCGCCGTAGGGATAATAATCGCTGAATTTTTTATGCTCTTTGAGATCTGCAGCGGCACCACGCGGAACCGTGTAGGAATGCTGACGAACACTGAGAATCGCCATCAGATAATCGGTGGTCCAGCCGCCGCCATTGTAACGCACATCGATTACAATGCCTTCTTTGCCATCTCCAGCAGCCATCAGTTCACGTTCGAAACGCTCAAAACTTTTCCAGTCCATGCCCTGAATATGAATATAACCCAAACGGCCTTTCGAGTATTCATCAGTGAGTTTTTTGCGCTCATTGACCCAGTCTTCATAAAGCTGATTGGCCAAAGAAGCGGCAGGCCAGATAACTACTTCTCTACTTAGACCACTGTCTGCTACTTCCAGTAATACTTTTTCGCC
>CAMDAB010000110.1 GCA_945888475.1 Saprospira grandis DSM 2844
CATAATTTACACCATTTATTTGCTCAACAGCATATTCGTAAGAAGCATCGGCCTGAACATTCTGTTCGAAAGTTTCGAATTTAGGAGTTGGCGGCACAACATCTACATAAATTGATTTTGCAGTTGTTGTTCCGCAGGCAGTTTGTCCGTTTACGGTGATATATCCGCTAGTGAAAGAATAATCGATTTCAACAAAAATTCTGTTGCTACCCTGTCCGCTGCGGATAGTCATGCCTTGTGGCAAGGTCCAGTTGTAAGCACTAACACCAGGCTCCAAACTAATTTTATACTTAGAAAAGCTGTAAGCTGAAGCTGCATCGCAAAGCAAAGTTTCACCAGCAATTTCTGAAGACAAAACTGCAGGACAATTCAAAGAAGCATTGTTCTGAGCACGGGTACTAATTTCCAAATTTTGAGCAAAAGCTGCAAGGCTGATGAAAGAGAAAAGAGCGGAGAGGATAGTAGAATTTTTCATGGTATTAAATTTTTATCTTTTATCGATTGATGTTGTTTTCCTAATTGTGTGATACAAAGGTAGGGGCAGTTTCAAGCGATTTTGATGACGCGTGCCGCAGAAGCAGGTGACCTCAGTCTTTTTTAAAGATGACCGTCATCATCTTTGTAAATTTTATGCTGTTTTTGTCTTTTGTAATTATCTTTGCAGTTGTAATTATCAAAAAATCAATTCAAACTAAGTGGGCACACCAAGAAGCGTTGCTTTTTACACACTCGGCTGTAAATTAAATTTTTCCGAAACTTCAAGCATCGGCAGGCTTTTCGAAAATGCTGGCTACGCGGAAGTGGCTTTCGATGAAGGCGCCGATATATATGTCATCAATACCTGTTCGGTAACTGATTTTGCTGACCGAAAATGCCGAAAGATTGTGCGCAGTGCATTACGTCACGCGCCGCATGCCTATGTAGTTGTGGTTGGCTGTTATGCGCAATTGAAACCGCAGGAAATAGCCGATATTCCTGGCGTAGACTTAGTTTTGGGTGCTGCTGAAAAATTTCGAATCCTTGATTATGTAAACGAATTGACCAAAACTCCCGAAAAAGGAATGGTTTATGCAGGCGATGTAAAAGAGGCCAATACCTTTGTCAATGCCTTTTCTTTTGGCGACCGTACCAGATCCTTCTTAAAGGTGCAAGACGGATGCGATTATAAATGTTCATTTTGCACCATACCCCAGGCCAGAGGAAGCAGCCGCAGCGATACTGTAGAAAACATCCTGAAAAATGCAGCTGAAATTGCTGAAAAGGGTGTCAAAGAAATTGTTTTAACAGGCGTCAATATTGGAGATTTTGGCAACGGAACCGAGGTGATTGAAGGCACAAAGCCACAAAAAGAGGCCCTTTTTATCGATCTTATTAGGGAGTTGGATAAAACCCCAGGCATTGAGCGTTTTCGCATTTCATCTATTGAGCCTAATCTGCTCACCGAAGAAATTGTACAATTTGTTGCCAATTCCGATAGATTTGTGCCACATTTTCATGTTCCGCTGCAATCGGGAAACAACAAACAATTGCGCGAAATGCGCCGACGCTACAAGCGGGAGTTGTATGCCGAGCGTGTTGACATCATACGGAAGAACATGCCGCATGCCTGTATTGGCGTGGATGTCATTGTAGGTTTTCCGGGCGAAACAGATGAGGATTTCTTAGAAACCTACCATTTTATCAATAATATGGATGTTTCTTATCTGCATGTTTTTACCTATTCGGAAAGAGCCAATACCGATGCAGCCGAAATGAAAGCTGTGGTACCTGTAAATATACGTCGCGACAGAAATGAAATGTTGAGAATCCTTTCGGAGAAAAAGCGCCGTAATTTTTATGAAAAACATTTAGGAACTGTCAGACCTGTACTTTTTGAAGCAAAAAATCAGGAAGGTAAAATGTTTGGCTTTACCGATAATTATATCAAAGTAGCAGTCGATTTCGATGAAAATCTTATCAATAAAATTGCCGAAGTAAGGCTTGAAAAGATTGAATACATTGAGGATGAAGCGGTTGTTTTGTCTTCATTGAGGTAGATTAGTTTCATAATATGAATTATAATGAGCAGGCAGTTAGAAAAGAATTTCATTTTCAAATTTTCAAATAAGTTAGATGTTTCACAAAGAAGGATATTCAACCATACTAATATGCACAGTTTTGCTTGCTGGAATTAGTGCTGCAGCCTGGGTTTTTGTACCTGAACTGCAAGGGTTAAAAATTACCCTGACTGCTTTTTGTCTTTTTTTCTGGATAATAATTCTGCAGTTCTTTAGGAACCCAGCACGGACTTTACCCAAAATCGACAACAATACAGTTTATGCGCCTGCCGATGGAAAGGTAGTTGTGATTGAAGAAAGCCAGGAGACTGAGATTTTAGGCGAAAAATATATCCAGATTTCTGTTTTTATGTCACCGCTCAATGTGCATGTAAACCGACATCCGGTATCGGGCAAAATCAGCTATTACCGATATCATGCTGGAAAGTTTTTAATGGCATGGAATCCGAAATCATCCACTGAAAATGAGCGGACAACTGTTTTATACGAACTCGAAAACGGCAAAAAAGTACTGGTGAGGCAGGTTGCGGGATTTTTGGCCAGACGTATTATATGTTATGCAAAAGAGGGTGCGACTGCACAACAGGGTCAAGAACTGGGTTTTATCCGCTTCGGCTCCAGAGTTGATGTTTATGTTCCACTTGGCTCAGAAATTACAACAAAAATTGGTGAAACCAGCGTTGGAAACAAAACTGTTCTAGCCATTTTGAAATAAATAAAATCATTAATATGTTAATGTTAAATTAATTACCAGATTAATGCGCACAAATTAAAGGCAAAGTAAGATATTTGCACATTGTTTGTAATTTATCATGAAAGGTTACTTACACGATTATCAAAAATGTTAACATTAAAATTTTTAAACGTTTAAAATCAACAGCTATGAAACAATTAATGATGTTCTTCGCTATGATGCTTTTTGCCGGTATGACATTCGCGCAATGTCCTAATGCCGCTAAAACAGCTGAGACTACCAAGTCTTGCACAAAATCTACAACTGCAGGTTCTTGCTGCAAATCAAAAACAGCTGCAGCTTCTGCCGAAGTTAAAACTGTTAGTAACGACACCAAAGCTTGCAGCAAAACTGCTGCTACAACAACTACAAGCTCTTGCTGCAAATCAAAAACAGCTGCTGCTTCTGCTGAAGCTAAAACTGTAAGCAACGAAACAGCTCCTAAAGCTTGCACCAAAACTGCTGCTACTTGCGACAAGTCAAAAGAAGCTTCATCTTGCTGCAAATCAAAAGCTGCTGCTGCTTCTGCCGCTAAGGTTGCAACAGTGCCTGTGGCTGAAAAATAATCACTCTTTATGAGTTGAGCAAAAGCCTTTCACTGCATAGTGGAAGGCTTTTTTTTAATATTTGAATCCTAATATGCTTTTGTTAAAACAATAATGAAAAAATTCAAACTACATTCTAGTTTCTCGCCGATGGGCGATCAGCCAAAAGCTATTGAAGCACTTTTTAAAGGCGTAGAACAGGGCGACCCCTTTCAATGTCTGTTGGGTGTAACAGGTTCCGGAAAGACCTTTACCATGGCCAATCTGATTGAAAAAACGCAAAAACCTACCCTTATTCTCAGCCATAACAAAACACTTACAGCACAGCTTTATGGTGAGTTCAAACAGTTCTTTCCCGATAATTCGGTTGAGTATTTTGTTTCCTACTACGATTATTATCAACCAGAAGCCTATGTTGTATCGACCGATACATTCATCGAGAAAGATTTGGCAATCAATGACGAGATTGATAAATTGAGGCTTAGGGCCACCTCACAGCTATTATCGGGCCGTAGAGATGTAATTGTTGTAGCATCGGTTTCCTGCATTTATGGTATGGGAAATCCGGAAGATTATAAAAATGGAGTTATAAAATTGCAAAAGGGTCAGCGCATTAGTCGTAATTCATTGCTTTATCAACTGGTCGATGCTTTATATTCCAGAACTGAAATGCAGATGGAAAGAAGAAATTTCAGGGTAAAAGGCGATACAGTCGATATCTGTCTGCCTTACACTGACCATTCCATCAGAATTTGTTTTTTTGGGGATGAAATAGAAGAAATCAGCAGAATTGAAACAGAAACTTCCAAAACAATTGAGGATTTGGATGCTGTTTCTATTTATCCGGCAAATCTGTACATTGCCCCCAAGGAACGCCTTAAAGAAATCATCCGCAATATTGAGGATGAATTGCAGGAACATTTAAAATTTATGGAATCGGACGGAAAATATGCCGAGGCCAAACGACTTAGGGAACGTGTAGAAATGGACCTTGAGATGATGCGGCAGCTTGGCTATTGTTCCGGAGTTGAAAATTATTCTCGATTTTTCGATGGCAGAAAACCAGGAGCCAGACCATTTTGTCTCATAGATTATTTCCCGGATGATTTTTTGATGATCATTGATGAAAGTCACGTAACAATGCCTCAATTCAGAGGTATGTACGGAGGTGACCGTGCCCGTAAAACTACCCTGGTCGAATATGGTTTCCGACTTCCCTCGGCCATGGATAACAGACCATTGAATTTTCAGGAATTTGAAACGCTGATGAATCAGGTCATTTTTGTCAGCGCAACACCGGCCGAGTATGAACTTGAAAAATCGGAAGGCGTAATAGTAGAACAGATTGTAAGACCAACAGGGCTTCTGGACCCCCCAATCGAAGTTAGACCCAGTATTAATCAGGTAGATGATTTATTGGATGAAATCAATAATGCCACGATAAAGAATGAACGCATACTGGTTACAACGATCACCAAGCGCATGTCGGAGGAACTGGCGAAATACATGGCACGTATGAATGTGCGCTGCCGCTATATCCATTCCGATATCGATACATTGGAGCGTATTGAAATTTTGAGAGACCTACGTTTGGGTGAATTTGACGTCCTCATAGGTATCAACCTCCTCAGAGAGGGGCTCGATTTGCCCGAAGTTGCCCTGGTCGCGATTTTGGATGCCGATAAAGAGGGATTTCTGCGCAATGAACGCTCGCTGACACAGACTGCCGGTCGCGCTGCAAGAAATTCGAATGGTCGCGTTATTCTGTATGCAGATAAGATGACAGCTTCGATGCAAAAAATGATCGATGAATCGAATCGCAGAAGAAGTATTCAGGTTGCTTACAATGCAATGCATGGGATAGTACCTACAACCGTGCTAAAATCGAGGGAGGAAATTATAAAACAAAGTTCCGTACTGGAAATTAAAGGCGGCAAGGTGCAGTATGAGGAAGATGACAACAAAATCACTGTTGCTGCCGATCCTGTAGTGCAGTATATGTCTAAAGAACAACTGCTTAAGGCCGTTGAAGAAGCGAAAAGGCTTATGAAAAAAGCAGCAAAAGATACCGATTTTATGTCGGCCGCCCAGTACCGCGATGAGATGTTTGCATTAAAAAATATTTTAAAAGAAAAATTTGGACTCGAAGATTAAACCTTAGGAGTTTTTTTATGTTTGCAAAGTGTATTTAAAATTATTGACTTTCCGTCAAGATTTTATTATATTAGTTTTATTCATGGGTTTTAGGGTTTAGTTTTTGCCCGACATTGAAAAATGTCGGGCTTTTTGTTGTATTGGCACAATATTTGTTTTTAAAGCTGCGTTAAGTGTTAAGAAAAACATAAAACAGCATTATTTTTCTTTTAATTGCCAACTTAATTTTAAGAAATTTCGCCGAAAGTAATTGATTTTCAATTTCGAATAGGCTTAATCCATAATTGTTTATTTTTTTAAAATTTAAAATTTCGACTATGAAAAAGCTAGTATTAGGCGCTTTTACTATGTTCTTCCTTGCTTCAGCATTGATTAGCTGTAACAGCGGTAAATCTGACGAACAAATTGCCAAAGAAGCTCAGGAAATGTTCGACAAAGAAAAAGAAACATTGACACAACAAGCTACTGCCGAGTGTGACAAAGTTGTACAAACCAAATTAGACTCTATCCGTACTGCAAAAGCAGAAGAGAAAGATCCAAAGAAAAAAGAGAAGTAATTTCAGCACTGATTTGAAAAACTTCCGAGAATCAAAAAGAAATTTTTTAAAAATTTAAATTATCATTATCATGAAAAAAGGTTTGTTTTTTGTTGGTGCTATTTGCATCGCAATCAGCTCTGCAGCTATCTTCACAGCTTTTGCAGAACCTACTGAACAAGAAAAAAAGGACAAGGTGTTCAATGAATTGAAAGAAAAATTCATGAAAGAACAAATGGATGCATGTCTGAAAGATGCAGATGCTAAAGCCCTTGAAAAATATGAGGCTGAAGAAGCTGAATCGAAAGATGGAAAAGAAAATAAAACAACAGGTGGTACTACCAAGCCGACTACCAAGCCGACAACAACTACAAGTGGCGGCGGTACACAGTCTAATACAACCACCACTACAACAACAACTACTACTCAGCAGGATTCCAAAAAGGATAAAATGACTAACACAACTACTACTACCACTCAGGACAAAAAAGACAAAATGAGCGGTACCAGTACTACAACCGACAAAAAGAATAAAATGAGCGGCGGTAAATAATCGCCCTCTTATTCAAATTTTAAAAGCCATCCGGAATTTTTTGGATGGCTTTTTTATTTTACTTTTCTCTCTTTTCGGCTCTTGCCAACAGACTGCGCAACCTGTTATCCAAAACTAAGATTACTTTTCTTAGTTTTGGCGTATTCACATCATTCAGAAAGGATTCTTTTACAGCAGTGTAATGCGGAAAGGGCTCAGCAAGTTCTGATAGGAGTTTTCTTATCATCAATCCGTCACTCGGGTAATTTCCGCTTTTATCGTGGTAATAGGCAATAAAAACTTTTGCAGTGTCGGGAATACTGATCTCCGGATCTATTTGTAAAGAATCATTCAAAAAGATACCTTTACGAATTCCATTTTTAAGACTGTTGGCACTAGTGTCATAGCTTAAGTATACTGGGCAGAATGAAAAAGAATCGAGAAAGGTAGCTGCCATCGTTTCATTGAGTGCATCTCTGCGCTTGATTGTTTCCGCTAAAATTCCCTGAATTCTTTTCTTTCTGGCGGGTTTTATGGCCGTATTGGAAAGCTCTTTTTCCAGGGCACTGATTTTTACATAATTAGTTTTCAACCTTACTATCAGTACGCCATTGTATTTCATTTCTTTTACAGCCTCAAACGATTCGAGCCGATTATCTTTGCTCTTGAATGTGGGCTGTGCAAACAAACAATTCGACAAAAATAAAATGATAAGACAGTTTGCAAAAGATATGCTCATTTTTGGTTGATTTTGGTTGATTTAAATTGATTTTTGGTTGATTTAGGTTGACTGGTCTTATTCTTCCAGAAATTTTAGATTTCTTATCAGGCCATTGAACTTTGTTCTTTTAACTGCCGAATTTTTGAAAACCTTTCTGAATACATCCTCGGTAATTTCCAGCCAATCTGCTCTTTTCATATCCAACAGACCTTCTTTAGGATTAAATGTGGCTTCATTATGAGGTTTTGAAAATCGGTTCCAGGGACATACATCCTGACAAATATCGCAACCAAAAGCCCAATTTTCCATTTTTCCGGCGAATTCCTTCGGAATTTCATCCCTTAATTCTATGGTCAGATAGGAAATACATTTGGAAGCATCTATGAAGTAGCCCTTTTCGGAGATAGACCCTGTTGGGCATGCGTCGATACAACGTCGGCAAGTACCGCAAAAATCAGCTATTGGTGCATCATAGCTTAGTTCTAAATCCAGAATCAGCTCGGCCAAAAAGAAAAAAGAACCCTTTTGTGGAGAAATCAGCATGGTATTTTTTCCAATCCAGCCCAGGCCGCTTCGCTTTGCCCAATCGCGTTCGAGCACAGGAGCCGAATCTACAAAACAGCGGCCATTTATATCACCTGTTTTTTCCTTAATTAGCCCTAAAAGCTTATGTAATTTTTCTTTTAGTACAAAGTGATAATCTTCGCCATAGGCATATTTTGCCAATTTTGGAGCATCTGTATCGCGCTGCTGTTCTGCCGGGAAATAATTGAAAGACAATGATATTACAGTTTTTGCCCCATCGACCAGTTTTCGGGGATCGATGCGCTTGTCGAAATGATTTTCGAGATAAGACATTTTACCCTGGTAATTTTTATTCAACCAATTTTCCAGATTTCGGGCTTCCTCTGTCATTTCTGCTGCCTTTGCAAAGGAAACTTGCAAAAAACCAAGAGAACGGGCTTCTTGTCTGATAAAATTGCTCAGTTGATCTTTGTCCATTTCGATTACTTTGTGCAAAGATAAAAAAAAAGCCTCATTCCGAATTGGAACAAGGCTTGATAGAATCTTTATATTTTATTAGCTGAGTGGAGCAGAACATTTGCTGCATTGGGTTGAGCCAGCTGGAGACATTTGGCCACAATGACCGCATTTAACAGGGGCCTTTTTCTTTTCTTCTTCAGCTTTTTTATCTTCTTCGGCAGTTTTAACATCATTCTCAGCTTTTTTCTCTGCGGCTACTTTATCCTGAGCTGTTTTTACAACATCGTTCAGCCTTCTTTCTGCTGCATCGAGGTTGCTCATCACTGAACTTACGATTGCTGCTGCATCAGATTGGTTATTGATATCGGCATTCTCGAGTTTGTTTTTAGCTTCTCTAATAGCATCTTCACCTTGGCGGCTGGCAGTCCATGCAGCATCGCTGTCGTTTTTGTCTTTAGCGTTTTGAGCAGCTTTGGTAATCATATCGCGAATTGCGTTGATTTTGCTGTCCATTTGTGACAAATTATTTACCCAGACTGGTGAGGCAATTTTATTGGCAGCAGACATACCTTCAATTTTCGATTTTTCTTCGCTCAATTGTCTGGCTGTTTCCATTTGTTTATTTGCATCTTTTTTTAAGGTTTCGCAGGCGCCTTTGAATCGTGGGTACTTTGCCGAAACTTCATTCAATGTCTGAATGTTGGCATCAAAATTTCTTTGCTCTCCCTCAATTGTTTTTTGACAGGAAACAGCCAGGAACAGGAATCCCAAAAGTGCTATGAGTTGACTCTTTTTCATTTTTTTTGTTTTACAACTTAGGAAAATAAATTTTTAGATCTTTATCTTGGGACAAAGTTAAAAAATTTAAAAATTCAGTTAATATAAAGTCTTAACTTTTAATCCATTTCAAAGAAAAAAACAGCACACAATATTAAAATTTTCAGTTCTTCTCTTCAAATAATTTTCTGAAATCTAGAATTCCAGACTGATGATATTTAAAAAAGCGGCTTTGCAAATTGATAAAGATTTTTCCATCGGGCAGAGGGCTGCTCAAGGTAGGACAGATTACATTTTCAGCATTCAGGTAATTCATAACATTTTTTTCTGTAAGGTTACCATTCCGCTCTATTTTTAAGGCTTTGGCCAGACCTGTTTCTGCATAAATTCCCTGATTGAACAACAGATAAATATTATCGTCATCAATTTGCAGATAATGGTCTAAAAATACTTTCAAAGATTGAGGAAAAATGTTGTACTTGAAAATATGTTTCGACCAGAGCAAATTGCCGCTGCTGTCAAAACGAAGCAATAATATGTCATGACTTTTATAATTAGCAATGCCATAGGGGCGGCGCTCGGCACTCACAATTAAGTCCCCGTTTTTGCTGATTTTGAAAAAGGCAATTTCAAAGTTTCTAAGTTCATCCAATTTTTTGACTATCTTTTTTTTAAGCAGCGATTTCATTATTTCCTGATCGAATGAACTGATTTTTTTACTGAGGATTTTATTTCGTGCAGCATTTATTTTTATGTAGAAATAGCCTGCCTGCTGATGGTACTTTCGGTTCGAGTAAAATCCAAACCAAATGATATTTCCCTCGGCATCGTACATAAAATCCAGCTCATTAAAAAAGAGATTACCAAGATTCGGAGTCAGTCTCGAAAAATCTGAAGCCTTTTCACTCACGAAAAACAGGGTAGGATCGGCTGTCACTTCCTTCAGGCTGTAGGAACGGTGATTTCGGAAATAATCCGTCAGAATGGCAGCCTCGCCATTATTGCTCACTCGAAGTTTTTTGATCGACATTACCCTTTTACCACTGCTGTTAGGCGCAAGATAAACTTTTCTCGACCAGAGCAGTTTGAATCTGTTGTCATAAACGCGCAACATGATTTCGTTTGTCAAACCATTCACTTCATCAATGTCTCCTTCTTCTTCCCAATCGTAAACCAAGAGTTTGCTTCTATCGGGCGACAATACAAAATTACCTCGATACAAAGCAGATTTCAAGGTAAATGGCTCAACCAATGCAAAGGAATCGTTGCCCACACAAAATGAGTCCTTGTTCATGGGCATTGCCCAAAGGCTCACATCTTCGTACTGTTCCAGCTGTGCGTTCAATCTGTACTTCGAAAAAAGCATAAAGAGTCGGCCCTCCAGATTTAACACTCCGCCATAATTTCGGCGTTCGGGCGTACTTACAAAACTGTTGAGCAGCTTCAGATTTTTGTCATAGGTTTCCGTTTCGGCATATTTGAAGTCTTTATCGCTTCGCATCAAGGCATAGCCGTTGCTGTCATAATAAATAAGCGCATAGGTTCTGTCGGTATTTTTACTTTCTAGCGAGGGACCGAGTTTCAAATAATCCTGTGCCAAGGCATTGTAAACAATGCAGATAAAAGTCAATATGGAAATTGCCGATTTTCTAAACATAGGATTTTGTTTTTATTAAAAATGGCTGAAACTTGACAAAAATAGGCCGTAATTATGAGCAGTTTATCGAAAAAGATTGCAGGCTGAAGAAAATTTTTATAGTTTCGGTCTCTATTTAGATATTGGAATTTCCAAAAATACAAAATTCTTCAATGAAAACTGTCGAAAGCATATTTTTTGCACTCGGTTCTATCAGGGCCAACCTCATGAGGACAGTGCTCACGTTTCTCATCATTGCCTTCGGTATTATGGCACTGGTGGGTATTCTTACCTCAATTGACAGTATCAAGGCCTCACTTTCCGATAATTTTGCAAGCATGGGAGCAAACACCTTCAACATTATTCGTAGTGGTACCGGTGTGCAGGGCGGCAGGAGAGGTGGCCGAGCCAATGTGGGCAATTCCATTACTTTTAACCAAGCGATATCTTTCAAGGAGCGCTATAATTTTCCGTCGCAGGTTTCGGTATCGGCTTTGGGTTCTATGTCGGCAGTTGTAAAACTCGGTGAGCGTGAAACAAATCCAAACTCTGCCATTTATGGAATTGATGAGACCTATTTCAATGTAGCTGGTTATAAAATCAGTGCCGGACGAAATGTTACAGCAGCAGAGGCAATGGAAGGAAGAAATGTAGCTGTTTTGGGTACTGCCATTATCGATAAAATTTATCCCAATAAACCTCGGGCTTCTATCATTGGAAAAGTCATTAATGTCCGCAACATCAGTTTTACGGTAATTGGCGTACTCGATGCCAAAGGCGCCAGTATGACTTTTTCGGGCGACCGTATGGTGTTCATACCATTACAGACCCTACGCAAATACATGGGTTCGCAAACAAACTCCTACAACCTTTCCGTTGCTGTAAATGATGCCACTATGATGGATTACGCCATTGCTGAGGCAGAGGGGCTCATGCGCAGCATCAGAGGAGTGCAATTGGGAAAAGAACCCGATTTTGTACTGGAAAAAAGCGATAACCTCATCGAGATTCTCGATGAAAATACCGGAACGATTCAAATGTCGGCTATTTTTATTGGTCTGATTACCCTTTTGGGAGCAGCTATCGGACTCATGAATATTATGCTGGTTTCGGTCACAGAGCGTACCCGTGAAATAGGCATCAGTAAATCATTAGGGGCAACCCGTAAGAATATACTCTCTCAGTTTTTGGTCGAAGCAGTAGTCATTTGCCAGATCGGCGGACTTTTGGGGGTTGTTTTGGGCATTCTCGTTGGCAATATTGTAACCCTGGCGATGGGAGGAGCCTTTATTATTCCATGGCTTTGGATTTTCCTTGGACTGGGACTCTGTTTTATTGTGGGACTTGTTTCTGGAATCTATCCTGCGATGAAAGCCGCTGCACTCGACCCCATTGAGGCATTGAGGCATGAGTAAGTTGGTTTTTTTGCCTTCTCTCCGTGTGAGACAAAAACACAAAGTTCGTCCCTTTTCCTTTTTTTTCTTACTTTTTTCATGATAAAAAAGTAACAAAAAATCTAGTCTTCAGCAAGGCGTTTTCGGGTCGTAAGCCCATGTAAGCCAATAGATTGATTACAA
>CAMDAB010000111.1 GCA_945888475.1 Saprospira grandis DSM 2844
AAATCAACAGTATTTCCATTCATTTGTACATAACAGGGTATCTCGGTGCCCATTAGGAAGATCTGATAATTGCCTGCCTGAAGTCCGCTCGTAGTAATTCCTGCATTGTTGAGCGCTGAGGCTGGAATACGGTAAAGCCCATCTTCTACAATTTTCATTTTGTAGTAGGTCTGACTATAATTTATCCACTCATTACCAAAATTACCATTGTGCATTTGGCCGAGGCATATGTTACTCAGTACAAAAAACAGTAAAAGCGGGTAAAATTTCTTGCTCATATCCGAATCCTTTTTTGAATTTTGCTGCATTATTTGGCTTTTTCGATAGCCTGTTTAAAGTACTCATAGTTTACATCAACGCTCAGCGATACAATGTGCGAGGGCAAAACACCAGAATTGCCACCGAGATTGCTGAGTGCATAGTCGATCCTTACAGAATAAATCTTGAATCCCACACCAAAATTGGGCTGTATTGAAAAAACAGAGGCTTCATCTATATTTGTAAATCTTTGAAAATTATTAATTCCTCCTCTAAGGAAAACAATATTTTCATAGTCGAGTTCAAATCCGAAGGCAGGATCTATACTGAAAGGATTTCCACTCAGCAATACATTTCTTTTGCCGTCAGTGCTAACGATCATGTCCAATTCTGTGAGAATACCCATAGTTTTTTGCTTTTTACCCTCTTCAGGATTAGCTTTGTTTAGGTTAAACCTATGGTTAAATGCAGCACCGAGTATTATTTGAGGTTTGGTGATTTCGAAAGATTTTATTGGAATTTCATTTCCTGTTAAGCCCAAAACCTGTCTCTGAGTAGAGTCGAAATTGAAACTCCAGGCATTGAAAGTGGTGGTGATATCTTTGAGTGTAGCCCCAAACTGAAAATGCTTATTTAGTTTATATTGGGCGCCAAGGTCTACACCAAAACCCCATGAATTGGCAAATTTACCTACACGACGGTAAACAATCTTTGGAGTTGCACCAACCGAAAGCCCTATTTTTTCAAATTTTTGGGCATAATTGAAGAGGAATGCATAATCGGCAGCAGAAAATTCGGTAACATTGCTGTAGTTAACACTGCCGTCATCTTCGTAAAGCGAAAGGGTGTTCGGAATTCCATCTACACCAAAACGGATAAAAGAAAACCCGACATAGCGTGGCTGCCCTTTGATAGGCATACCAAAACCCACATAATCATATTTGCCAATTCCGCCAAACCATTCAGCATGCATAGCGCCTATCTGAAGGTCGGTTTTTATGTTGCACAAACCTGCCGGATTCCAAAAACTTGCAGTTGCATCACCAACATGAGCCGTCATAGCTGAACCCATTCCCTGAGCCCTGGCACCGAGACCTATTGATAAAAACTCATTGCTGTATTTTTGGGCAGAAATTAAGGTAGAAAAAGAAAGTAAAATTAGCGTGGATAGCAATAAATATCTCATATGTTAACGCAGTAGCTGTTTGTAAACAATTGTTTTGTAAAGCAAATTTTTATACAAAAAGAAAGCTTTTCCTAAACCTTACAAAATTATAAATTTTTTCAAAAAAATGTGCAATTGTACGCACTTTATATATGTTAATCGAAAATAAGCTAAAAAGGGTTTAAAAAAAATGTCATTATTTTTCCGACTAAGTGTTATATTCGCCCCAAACTGAAGAAAAACACTATGCATGCATTCGAAAAGTTGAGAGCAGACTATCTTGTTTATGCAGCTCAACAACATTTTCAAAGCTATCAGCCGCGCGAACTCTATGAGCCGCTCGACTATATTTTATCCTTAGGCGGTAAACAAATGCGGCCAATACTTTTATTGAGCGCAGCCAGACTTTTTGATGAAAATGCTGTAGGAATTTCCTTGCCTGCGGCATATGCGGTTGAACTCTTTCACAACTTTTCACTTATACACGATGATATAATGGACAATGCTGCTCTGCGCCGTGGCAAGGCAACTGTTCATGAAAAGTACGGAAACAGCACTGCAATTTTGTCGGGTGATGTTATGCTGGTTTATGCTTATCAGTACCTGGCGGCATTAAAAACTGAAAAGCTTCAGCAAATACTTCAAATTTTCAACGAAACTGCAATTGGCGTTTGTGAAGGGCAGCAGATGGATATGAATTTTGAAAAGCTCGAACAAGTAAGTGTTGGTTCTTACATCAGAATGATAGAACTAAAGACCTCTGTGCTATTGTTCGGAGCTATGAAAATTGGCGCTCTAATGGCCAAAGCAAGTGAAAATGACGCTGAGAATATTGCAGAATTTGGTCGAAATATGGGCATAGCTTTTCAATTACAGGACGATTATCTAGACAGTTTTGGCGATGAAAAGACTTTTGGTAAGAGAATAGGTGGCGATATTGTACAAAATAAAAAGACCTACCTTTATATCAAGGCAATGGCATTGGCGCCGGATGCTGACAGAAAAAAAATATACGATTGGTACAGCCAGGATGTTTCTGAAGCAGATGAAAATAAAAAAATTGAAGAAGTGAAATCAATTTTTCTTTCTTCGGGTGCTGTAGATGCGTTGGAACGTGAAATTGAAAATTATAAAAATAAGTCATTAATGGCAATGTCCAATATTGATGCAGATGCGGACAAAAAACAGGAACTAATCGATTTTTTGCGCTTTATTATGCAGCGACAAAACTGATAATTTTTAGAAAACTACTATAAACTGACATGTATAATTATGCGATTAGCCTTGCTTATTTTAGTTGGCTGGGTCATGGCAAACAATCTTTACGCAATAGATTTCGACCATAACAACTCAAAAGTCTTGTTGCTCGAAAATGCAGCGGGTGAAATGGTATTGCTTGATAATGAAAATGCCCGGATTTATATCAATCGTTTCCTGCACATTGCGATATCAGAAATGGACCGAAGTGGTATTCCTGCAAGCATAAAGCTTGCTCAGGGAATTTTAGAGTCGGGATCAGGAACAAGCCAGCTTGCAAAATATGCCCACAACCATTTTGGTATCAAATGCGGTGGAAGCTGGAAAGGCAAAACTTATTTCATGTGGGATGACGATGTGGAAAAATCCTGTTTCAGGGTTTTCGAAAAAGATGAGGATAGTTACATTGCGCATACCGAATTTGTTGCCAATCCGTTCAAATCATCGCGCTATGGTTTTTTGTTCAAATTGTCGAAATACGATTACAAAGCCTGGGCAAATGGTTTGCAGAAAGCAGGCTATGCTACCTCGCAAACCTATGCAAATGCACTAATTTCAATTATTGAGCGCTATCAGCTTTACAAATACGATCACCTCAGTTTCAAAACCGAAACAGTTGCTGCAGGTGAAATGGATAGTGTTTTCTATGTAGCAGTTGACGAACCTGTTGTGAAACCAATTGATACTACGTTTACAGAAGCTTATGTTTTGATACCCGATCCTTTTGGGAATATCAGGGATTCTGTGAGAATTGTCTTAACAAAATCAACCTTCGAGGTGAATGCTTTGTTAACAGTTTATGTTCAGTCCAAAGATGATGTAGCTTCAATTGCCAAGCGCTATAAAATTTCAGTTTCGAAATTGAAAAAATTTAATGAAATTGAGAAAACAACAAAGCCCAGGGCAGGTCAATATATCTTTTTACAAAAAAAGAAAAAAACCTATGGTGGTAGCGAAAAGTATCATACCGTGCTTGAAGGGCAGACAATTTATGATATTTCGCAGCATTATGGAATTATCAAAAAAGAGTTAGTTAGGTTGAACCATGTTTACAAATACAAATCACCCAGCCCCGGAACACTCATCAGGCTGAAAAAGATAACAAAAACTAAATTATTAATAAAAAACTAATTTTAAAATGGATAGTAGTTATATGACAATTGACAGCAATGAGGATATAAAACTTATTCGCGAAACAGCCAAAAATTTTGCAGATAAATACATCAGACCAAATTTGATGGAATGGGACGAAGCTCAGTTTTTTCCTAGAGATGTATTCACCAAAATGGGTGAACTGGGTTTCATGGGCGTTGTCATACCCGAAGAATATGGTGGGACAGGCCTTAATTATCAGGCCTACATTACCATCATTGAAGAAATTTCAAAAGTATGCGGTTCGGTCGGTCTTTCATTAGCTGCACATAATTCATTGGGAACTAATCATATTTATATGTTTGGTTCTGAGGAACAAAAGCAAAAATACCTTCCTAAGCTTTCCAGTGCCGAACATTTGGCTTTCTGGGGGCTTACCGAGGCAAATACTGGCTCGGATGCAATGCGTATGAAATGTTTTGCGCAAAAAGATGGCGATTATTATGTCATCAACGGTACCAAAAACTGGATTACACATGGTATTAGCGGCGATGTTGGAGTTGTATTGGTCAGAACAGGTGATCTGCTCGACAGTCATGGTATTTCTGCATTTATCATCGAACGTGGTTTCGAAGGCTTTGCTGCAGGAAAAAAAGAAAACAAACTAGGTATGCGTGCATCAGAAACCGCCGAATTGATTTTCGACAATTGCCGCATTCACAAAAGTCAATTACTTGGCAAAGAAGGAGAGGGTTTTATACAAGCCATGAAAATTCTTGATGGTGGCCGTATTTCCATTGCATCTCTTTCGCTTGGTATTGCCAAAGGTGCCTACGATGCATCTGTTAAATATTCGAAGCAGCGCGAACAATTCGGACAGCCTATTGCAAATTTTCAGGCTATCGCTTTCAAGCTAGCCGATATGGCTACCGAAATTGAAGCTGCCGAATTGCTTACCCGCAAGGCAGGCGCACTCAAAGATGCCCATTTGCCGGTGACCAAAATTTCAGCTATGGCAAAATACTATGCATCCGAGGTTTGTGTCAAAGCAGCGACTGAATCAATTCAGATTCACGGCGGTTATGGCTATACTAAAGATTTTCCCGTGGAGAAATTCTTCAGGGATTCAAAACTCTGTACCATTGGTGAAGGTACCTCCGAAATTCAAAAGCTCGTTATTTCAAGAAGTATTATGAAAGAGGCGTAAACATTAGCCCTTTTTTGATAAAGAGACTGCCGTTCATTTTTTTGAGCGGCAGTTTTTCTTTTTTCAGGCAAGTGGCAGTTCAACATAAAAATCAGTGCCGCGGCCTTCTTCCGATTTGAAATAGATTTTTCCCTTTGCCGATTCAATAATTCCCTTCGACATGGTAAGTCCAATTCCAGTGCCAGAGGTCTTTGTGGTGAAATATGGGGAGAAAATATTATCCTTTCTTTCGTCAGATATACCTATTCCGTTGTCGCTTACAACGACGACGGCATTGTTTTCCGATTTATGCAGACCTATACTGATTTTTCCCTGCTGGTCGTCGGGAATCGCCTGAATAGCATTTTTAATAAGGTTGTTCAATACCCTGGTTATTTGGTCAGTGTCGGCAAAAATGGATAAATCTTCGTTGGGGAGCGCTAGTTCAATAGCAATATTTTCTTCTGTGGTAAAAAGATTACAGACAACTTCCATAAGCTGATTGAGTACAAAAACCTCATTTTGGGGAGCCGGCATTTTTGCAAAACTGGAAAACTCGGAAGCAATGTTCGATAGAATATCGATTTGCGAAATAAGGCTTTTGGATATTTTTTTAATCATATCTCTGGCCTTTTCCGGATCTTTGTCTGAAACTCTTTCCAACATTTGAATCTGTAGTTTCATTGGAGTAAGCGGATTTTTTACTTCATGCGCTACCTGACGTGCCATTTCTCTCCAGGCCGATTCGCGTTGAGTTCTTGCCAATTCTCGGCTCGATGCCTCCAACTGTTCGATCATTATATTGAATCGGTGAATGAACTCGGTAATGTCCTCATCACGGCTTTTCCAGTCGATTTTTTCATTTTTTCCACCCACCTGAATTTTGCGAAGCTTATCGCCAATAATGGAAAGTGGTCTTGTAACCGATTTTGCAAGGGCAAAAGCAACAAGGGCTGCCAACATTAAGAAAATAACATATACATTGAAAAGTGTGCCCAAAAATTCGGCAACATCCTGCGATTGAAGATTGCTGTTACCGGCAAAATCGTAGGGCAGATTCAAAAAAGCGACAATTTTGGCATTTTTATCTTTTAGGGGAACATAGCCCGAGAGATATTCAAATTTGTTGATGCGCTCGGTCTGTGTTAATTTATTTTCATTGTCATTTTTTAATTTATAAAAGGCATTAGGGTTCATCTGCCTGCTTATCAATCTTCGGCCAAAAACTGCATCTTGGGAACTGGATAGCAATTGCCCATCGGCATTGAATATATTGACATCAATTTTGTGAATTTCAGACAGTTCCCGCGCATCAGGAATTTTAACAACTGAATCAGACTCGTTGGTGAGTTGCCAGCTTGCAGTTTTTACCACACTGTCAATTTTTCTTTCAAGTCTCGATTTGTGGTATTCACTGTATTCATCACGAAAATATACAATTGTAATAATACCAATGGCAACAAATGAGAGCAGGCTTACGATAACAATTCCCTGCTGAATTCGTTCCTGTAGTGAAATTTTGAACGAAATATGAAAAAGTCTGATTTTGAATAACTTATTAAAGACATATGCAAAAAGTAATAAGGCAATGACTAAAATAATACCGGCGCAAAAAAGGTAAGAAAAAATACTGAAGGGTTTGATATAGTTCTCTTCGGGTACGAGGGCAATACCGACATACTCTTTTTTGCTTTTCAAAGCAATATAGGTTTTGTTGTCTTTTTTTAAGTACAGTAATTGCTGATTACCGTAGGGTTTTTTGTCAAAGTTGTAGGAATTTGGAAAGTTTTCATTTTTACTGTAGGTTAGCAGGTTTTTTTTGTATACAGCAACCGCAAATTCATTTTCACTTTTTTTGAGCATATTTTTTGAATTGCTCATCAATTCTACATAAACGCTCGATTCTTCTATCTCTTCTATTGGGCTTAGTTTGATTGCAATGGTACCCGAAAGTATGTTTTGCTTCTTTAATGGGATGAGCGACCAGTAATTGTATCGGGCACTGTCTAAAGATTGGAAATAAAGATTTTCGCTGCCTGTTTTTTCAGAAAGCGACAAATTCTTCATGAGTACTTCGTTGGGTATATGATCTGGTCTTTTAGCATTACCTGCTGAGTTATAAATGCTAATTTCATATTTATAACGACCGAAAAACGCGTTGTCGAGATATAGATAGCTAAGTCTTTCTTCAACCTGACTGTATGGAATATATGGTGAGCTTAGATAAACATAAAAAAACTCGTCTTCGGCAATGGTCTTTTCGAGGGTGTAAATTTTATCTTCCAGTTCATAATCTCGCTCGTTTAGAAGACTTTTTAGATAGTTCGTTCTTGTTTGAACAGATTTCTCGATATTTGATTTTTCTATCATGAAGGTGGCCATGACCGAAAAGAAAAATATCCATATACTAACCCAGACAAATGACAGCGATTTTTCTTTGCTGAAAAAATGGAGGATAAAAACCAGTGCTATTGAAAAAAACAGGGTAAATAGCATACGCCAAAAATCCTGATTAATGCTAAAATTATAAACAGAAACCAGTAAAAGTATTATCAAGCCAACGCTTAAACTATCTTTATTTTTGATGCCATACAGTTTGATTTGCCTAAAAAGCTTATTAGCGATAATAAAAAATGAGAGTAGCAAAACAAGCACTCCAAAAAGGGCAAGGAATGTGAAAATATTAATTTTAGACAGGTCTTCAAATTCAAAGTATATATTTGGATTGTAAACGATATTCCTCAATATCTGCTGTATAAGGCTGGTTCCGCCTATGATAAATCCAAAAACTACCGTAATTACAGCATATTTGTAAAATAATGAGCTGTTTTGTTTTCTTTTGAAGTTGAGTTGATGTGATACAAAAAAGGCAAAACAGCTAAAGAGCAAAACATCGATCAAAAAATCACCAATGGAATAAAACCATAGTTGCTGTCCGGTCGAAAACTTAGTTTGAAAACCTGATAACTCCTGTACAGAAACCGGAATTCCTCCGTAGACAGTAATTAGCCTGAAGCTTAAAATGAGAAAAAGCATCATCAAAGCGGCTGCTGTGAAGCCATATCGAGCATTAATTTTTATTGAAATCTTATAAAATCCTCCTAAAAAAGCGGACAGCGCTATCAGGTATAACAGATAAGACCAATACACGCCACTTCGGTAGGGATATTCTTTTTTTGACTTTATTTTTATCAGCTCTAATGTATTGATGCCTTTTATTGAGCTGCCACTGCCATCGCTGCTGATTTCAGCAAAATTACTGAAATCTTCATCCATTAGCGGGAAATTATTAAAAAGGTACTTGTTGTTGATGGGGAAGCGGAGGTACAAGGGGATGAGTCCAACCAGCGAATATCTTTTTTTGGAACCCTTTGTTTTTAGTTCAAATGGTCTTTTTATCATCAGGTATTTCGAACCTGCAATTTCATTTAATTTCGTTTGTGGTACAGCTTCATATTGAAAATCACTTTTGTAGGGCTGTACACTATTATTATTCCAGAACAGGAGTGAATCGTTTTCACTAAAGATTAAAAATGTATAGGGTTTTTGTTCCAAAACGCTGATACTGTCATTGAAAATATCTCTTTTGACAGCACTAGATATAAATTTTTCATTTTGAAACAGGACAAGCAGCTCTTCTTCCGCTTTGTGAAGTCGACTTTCAAAATCTCTGGCCAATTGATCATTGTCGGCCTTTCTTTTTGCATAACTTTCTGTAAAAAATGCTGCAAGCCACAACGCGATGCCGATGCCTAGTAAAAATAATGATTGACGATATGTTTTATTCATATTTTACAGTAGGTAGAACCCTCACACAAGCATAAACTTAAAATAATCATCCAATCCTGCAACTGTTTTTCGGTAATTCATAGTCGTTTACCGAAATTATTCTGTCAAGTCGGATTTCATCTCCATTGTCCAAAATCAAAAAATCGGCATTATTACGACAGATAATATCGCTGATGATAGCGTTTATTTCGATATTTCTTGGAAAATTTCCCTGTTGGTAGATGATATTGCAAATGATTTTTTGAAGGCAGCAAAGTTCGAGCCACTCCAGAAAGTCACAGTTGATTGGAATGTATTTATCGCTCATATTCAGTAAAAAGCATCAATATTCCCAGACCGGTTCGTTGAGGCTCCTTGTTTTCTGGAAGAAAAAATATTTATCAGATATGTTTATAGACCAAACAGTTTGCATGCATACCACCTCCAACGGAAGAAAGCACAATGTTGTCACCACTATGAATTTCGTGCCCTTTCAATTTTCCTTTCATAATCCAATCGAGCAGCATGGGTAGGGTAGCAGCCGAACTGTTGCCCCAAAACTGAACGGTAAGCGGAAATACAGATTCAGGCAAATTTTCCAGACCATTAATTTCGTACAGTTTTTTTATCAATTGACGAATCATTTTCTCATTGGCCTGGTGCATGAGTATCTTCTGCACATTTTCGATTGGTATCCCGGCTTTCTTCAGACAGGCATCGATAGTAGCCGGTACTTTTTCCATTGCGTATTTAAAAACACTTTTACCCTGCATTTTAACATAGATGCGCTCATGGTCGGCCTCATTGTGTGAATGCCCCATTCGCAGGTATTCAGCTTTTTCTACACTATCGGTTACTGTTTTATGACAAAGGATACCAACCGGTTCCTCGCTTTCAATTGCTTCAAGAATTACAGCACCTGCACCATCGCCAAACAACATAGAATCGAGGTCGTGCGGGTCGAGCACGCGCGACATCACATCGGCGCCAATAACCATCACCCGTTTAGCATCACCACTTTGGATGTAATAATTAGCCTGTATGACGCCTTGCAGCCAGCTGGGACAGCCAAAAAGGATGTCGTAAGCCACACAATCGGGGTTCATGATGCCCAATTTCTGTTTCACTTTTGCAGCAACATTTGGCAACATATCGGAATAATGATTATCGGCTCTTACATCGGCAAAATTGTGTGCAACAATAATGTAATCGAGACTTTCTCTGTTTATTTCAGAAGATTTCAGGGCGTCCTCAGCTGCAAAGAATGCAATGTCGGAAGTGTTATAGATATCTTTCACATATCTGCGCTCAACTATACCACTTATTTCGGTTAGTTTATCAAGGATTTCGGAGCTTTCCTTCGGGTTCAGGCTATGGTCTGTATTGTAAAAAGTATTGTTTTTGAAGGAACTGTTGGGCATAATCTCGGTGGGCAAATAAGCACCACTGCCCAAAATCCTTGAATAAATTTTTTTCATAAATCTCGGAATAATTAAAAAAAACAGACCATCAATATGTCACAATGCAAAATTAACAATAATTTATGTTCAAAAAAAATAAAGTTAATTTACAAGCCTAATAATGCAAAATGATGTAAAAATATCTTTCGGCCCCTATTAAAATACCGATTTTTTGTGCATATTTGGCAAAACATTAATAAAAGCAGATGCAAAACACTGTTCTGGACCAAAATTACAGACTGAGCAATAATTTTTACGAGAGTGATATTGTATTGCAGCACTATCTCAATACAAGACTTTCTGTGAGAAGTCTAGCCGGATTTTCTGAAACGCTGATCGAAACTGGTAAAAAAGCAGCTACCGAATTGAGTAGGCTGTCTCAGCTTGCAGACAAGTTTGGACCAGAACATAAAAAAAGAAACTTCTACGGTGAAAATGTCGATGAAATAGTTTTTCATCCTGCTTATCACAAAATGCTTGAAATAGCCCTTGAATCTCAGATGCTCCGACTAAAGTGGGAACCGGAACTGAGAAGCCGATTCGAGGGGGAAAGACATAAAATGGGCTTTGCCGCTGGTTTTTTATTTGCGATGAGCGAAAGTGGGCAATATTGCCCACTCTGTATGACAGATGGTGTAGCGCTGCTTATCGACCGTTATTGCAGCAATGAAGACAAGGAGCGTCTTATGCCTAGAATTTATACCAATAATGTAAGCGAACTTTACACTGGTGCTATGTTTCTTACCGAAAAATCGGGCGGATCGGATGTTGGCGCGAATCAGGTGACTGCGGTTCAGCTATACGACAATATATGGCATCTGAATGGGGAAAAATGGTTCTGCAGCAATGCCAATGCTGAGATAATTTTTGTATTGGCCCGTACTAAACCCGAACTTACAGGAACTAAAGGTCTAGGAATTTTTCTACTCGAACCCAGATTGCCCGATGGTACCAGAAATGGAATGGAATTGATCAGACTTAAAGATAAATTAGGGACGAGGTCGATGGCAAGTGGTGAATATTTACTAAAAAATGCACAGGCAAAATTAATTGGCGGAGCAACTGAAGGTTTTAAAATTATGACCGACATGATAAACCTTTCAAGGCTTTACAACTCGGTGGCAGCAATTGCGGGCATGAGGCGCGCCATAATTGAAGCTTATCAGTTTTTGTCATTCCGTAACAGTTTTGGTAAAAATGTATTGGAATATTCTTTGGTTCGAACAAAACTATTTGAACTCGGATCGATTTATTTAGGTAACTTTTATATGACCTGGCGTGCGATTGAGGCACTCGATGCATCTGAGTGTGGAGATAGCGAAGAGGCCGAATTCCTTCGTGTTGTGACCCCCATGACAAAAAAATCGACTGCCGAAACATCTGTTTATGCTGTGCGGGAAGCGATGGAATTGATGGGAGGAATCGGCTATATCGAGGATGGTATTGTGCCAAAAATCATGCGCGATATGATGGTGCTACCAATATGGGAAGGTGCAGGAAATATTATGGTTCTGGATATGCTTCGCGCAACTTTTAAATCGGGTGGTCTGGAAATTTTGTTTTTAGAATTGGAATCGGAATTTTGTACAGCCGCTGATACTGACCTTGAAAATGCAGAAAAATGGGACAAAATTTCAACAAGGCTTTTTGAGCTGAAAGAACATATTTTGCAAATGCAGGAAACAGATCAGGAAACGATGGAGGCTACAGCAAAGCCAGCCTTCGAAACGCTTGGCAAATTTTATCAGTTGGGTTGTCTTTTGCGTTATTACGATGAAGACAGTGCAAAATGGATTCAGCCTGCGCTTGATTTTTATTGTAAAATCTTGCTTTCTGACAATGAATTTGAGTTAAAAAATCCACCTTCATTAGAAATGGTAAAAAATCTCCTCGCCTGGGATTTTTAGGTAACAGGATCATTTTTTTAAAAAAAATTTAACCCTTATATAATGAACGAAATTCTGAAGCAGCTGATGCACGAATTTGAAAGACCACTTCAAAATCCGGTCCTGATTTTTTCATTACTGCT
>CAMDAB010000112.1 GCA_945888475.1 Saprospira grandis DSM 2844
CCGTCGGTTCTGAACAACAGACTGTCGATATAACCGCGTTCCTCTTTTTTCGAAAAATGAAAACCAAGTTTACCGTTTTCGCTTAACTGATTGGAGAATGCCGTGCGGTTGTTTTTATAGGCATTTGGCCAAAGATGAATGTAAATAAACCTAAGCGTGTCGGGTGAATTATTGGAATAATCCATGCTGATTTCTCCGCTCAGTCGGTGGTTAATGTCATCAAGTGTTACCTGTATCCGGTAATCGACCTTTTGTTGAAAATATGCTTTTTGTGCCTGACAGGCAATACTAAAGCAGATGAAAAAAACAATCAGAATCCTATCCATTGATTTTGTATTAAAAAACAGCGCTTAAAGATAAGAAAATGATTAAAATTTTGTTTACAAATTAGCTAAGGGGTTGATAATTGTTTTTTAAAAATTGAATAAAAACTATTCAGAGACTACTTAACTTTTAATTTGTTATCTCAATAATACCTACAAGCAAAACAAGTTAAAATTTAAGAAAATTTGTGATAAATTTGTCGCCGCAAGATTATATTTGGTACTAAAACAAAAAGGGGCACTGTATGACAGTAACCCCTAATCAAAAACAAAAAACAAAAAGTTCAATATTATTTCGAAAGGCTATTTCCTTATTTCGCCCAGTTGAATCAAAATTATTACTGAACAAATTTATAGCTTTGCCTTACATTAACATAACATTAGGCTCCTTATTTAAGACTTTAATTTAATTCATGAAAGAAAAAACCAAAACACCTCTCTTCAACTGGCTAATCATTGTGGCTGCCTTGGGCTATTTTGTCGACATTTACGATTTGGTATTGTTCAATGTGGTAAAAAGAGAAAGTTTGGAATACATAGCGCAATTGAAAGGTATTGATATCGACATAAAAAACACCGGAATTTTTCTCTTCAATTGTCAGATGGCGGGAATGCTCATAGGTGGTATACTCTGGGGAATTTGGGGCGATAAAAAAGGGCGGATTTCAGTACTTTTCGGCAGTATTCTCCTGTATTCGCTGGCCAATATTGTCAATGCCTTCACCTTCGATGTGAGTTCCTATGCAGTAGTGCGCGTGATTGCAGGCATTGGTCTTGCTGGTGAATTAGGCGCAGGAATTACACTGGTTTCGGAAACAATGGATAAGGAAAAAAGAGGCTATGGTACCATGATTATTGTGACTTTTGGTGCCCTTGGCGCTGTTTTGGCTGCATTGGTAGGAGCAAAAGGCCAAATGGTCGTTGCGCTGATTGCATCAACTACAGGTTATACGCTGCAGAACTGGCAGGTTGTCTACATTATTGGAGGCGTTATCGGTCTGCTTTTATTATTGCTTAGGGTTGGCGCATACGAATCGGGTATGTTCAAGGATATGAAATCGCATGAGGTAAAAAAAGGCAATTTTCTGGCAATTTTCAGTAAAAAAGAAAGTTCGCTCAAATACCTTTATTGCATTCTAATCGGTCTGCCGGTCTGGTTTATGATTGGCGTACCGGTCTCTCTATCGCAGGATGTATTTGCAAAAGAGCTTGATATAGATGGCATTGTGAACGGAACTGCTGTAATGTTTGCCTACCTTGGTCTCTCGGCTGGAGATTTGGCCTCAGGATTATTGAGTCAATTGCTCCGCAGCCGTAAAAAAGTGGTTTATCTCTATTTACTTATGTCACTTATCCTGCTTTTTGTATTTGTCTTTATGCTGAAGGGCATCAATGTACAGACCTATTATTTCGTCTGTTTTATGGTAGGATTTTGCTCGGGTTACTGGGCTATTTTTGTTTCGATTGCTGCCGAGCAGTTTGGCACCAACATCAGGTCTACGGTTACAAATACAGTTCCCAATTTTGTGCGCGGTGCTGTACTGCCCATAACAATGAGTTTTACTGCCTTGGGTGCGCTATCAGGTAATCTGATGTCGACACTGATTGTTGGCCTCATTTGCCTTGCATTGGCAGCTTTTGCAACTTATAAGATAAAGGAAACCTTTGCCAAAGATCTCAACTATTTCGAAAGTCTTTAATCTGTTTTTTTGTCAGCCCAGGTTTTGAAAAAATACTGTTGCGGAGCAGGGCGATTTGCTTCTTTCTCCCGCAGCGGCTCACATTCGCGCAGGCTATTGTAACAATCGGCAGGTAATTGCTGATACAATTTAGTGCCTTGTGACTTCCAATCAATCATTTCATCGCTGACCTCTTTGATGATTTTTGCTGGATTGCCAACAACCAGCGATTTTGGCGGAATGTTCATATTAGCTGGCACAAAACATAAAGCGCCAATAATAGAATTTTCACCTACCGCTACATCGTCCATTAGTACGGCGTTCATGCCAACCAAAACATTTTTGCCAACTGTCGCGCCATGAATGATTGCTCCATGTCCTATGTGTGCGCCTGCTTCAAAAACAGCCGATTTGCCGGGAAACATATGTACCACACAATTTTCCTGAATATTGCAGCCATCCGCAACAAGAATTTCACCCCAATCGCCGCGCAGTACGGCTCCGGGACCTATATAGCAATGCGCGCCAATAATTACATTGCCTGTGACATTGGCCTGCGGATGCACAAAACTACTTTCATGTATTACCGGGCGATAGCCGTTGAATTCGTAAATCATGGCTAAGCTTTAGCTTTAAATTTATTGATAGCATTTACGGTAAAGTCTGTCAAAACCAAGCGGCCACTGATGCCAGCACGAGTAGAAAGTAGCTCGTCCCAGTTTTCGCAGCCTTCCCAGCATACTTTTTTCAAATCGGCCATAGCTTCAGGGCTTGAGTTTGATAAGGTTGATGCCAATTCGGCAATTGCAGCATCCATCTGTTCTGCCGTTTCAAAGACTTCGGCATAAAGCCCTTTTTCGCGAGCCCAGTCCGCATCGAAGAATTTGGTGGCATTGATGGCCATTTGCGAAAAGGCAGAAAGTCCAACTTTGCGCTGCACTGCCGGACCAACCACAAAGGGACCGATTCCTACAGCTAGTTCGCTCAATTTAGCGGAAGCTGATTTTACTGCAAAACAATAATCTGTAGCCGAGGCAATACCCACTCCTCCGCCTATTGCCTTACCTTGTACCCGACCGATAATCAGTTTGGGGCACTTGCGGCAGGCATTAATGACATTGGCAAAGCCCATAAAAAAGCGATGCCCTACTTCGGTATCTTTTATGGAAATTAGTTCATCGAAACTCGCACCTGCGCAGAAGGTCTTTTCACCCTCGCTTTGCAATACAATTACTTTAATGTCAGCATTTTGACCTGCCTTAGTGATGGTATCGGTCAGCTCTGCCAGTAATTTACCAGGCATAGAATTGTGTGCCGGATGAAAAAAAGTAATGGTCCCAATTCTATTTTCGATCTTGAGGCTTACATGCCCCTGTTTGGTGATATCGTTCATGATTTGTTTTATTGAATTAGAACTAACTATAAAATTTTCAAGAGTTCCAAAAGCTCTTTTCCGACTGACTATTTTTGTAACATCTGAAAACAGATTTATCAACTTTAAGATAATGTGCGATAAAAGAAAGGGTAACAGGGTCCATTTGCCTTAAATTCAATACCACTTCTCTAATTATCTCTTTTGCATAAATTTTTTGTAATAAAATCCAATCATTCATCATCCCATATTCTAAAACCTGATAAATAATTGTTTCTCTTGATTTTAAAAAATCTAATTTTTTTCGGTCAGTATCCCAAAAAAGGTGAGGCGAAAAATCTGAAATACTATATTTAACTGTACTCATATGAGATTTAACTTATATTCAAAGAATAATACCAAATTTTCAAACTAGCCCTGATTTTTCTTCATCACCATTGTCAGAATTGTCGCCAGCGCAACCGTCTCACCTGTCTGATCATAAATATCGACCAGCCATTTTACGATGCCCTTGGCAATGTCTTCGGGACTTCTTTTTTCCTGATCGACTTTTTCCTTCACCGTAAGGCGCACACCGATGGTCATTCCCGGATAAACCGGTTTTACAAAACGGCATTCATCCAATCCGTAATTGAGCATCACAGGTCCTTTTCTGGGTTCTACGAATAGTCCAGCTGCTTTCGACAAAACAAAATAACCATGCGCAACCCGCTGTTCGAAAATGGTACCCTCCAGTGAGGTGGCATCCATGTGCGCATAGAAATTATCGCCGCTCACGTTGGCAAAATTATGGATATCTGTCTCCGAAACCGTGTGTTTGTGCGTAATCCATGTTTCACTAATGCGCAGGTCTTCGAAATGTTTGCGGAAAGGATGTACATCATCCTCGATATATTTGGCACCATACTGATGCACCTCAGTAATGGCCGATAATGTAGTAGGTGTACCCTGAATAGCGGTACGCTGCAAATAGTGCATCACACCACGCATTCCGCCCATCTCCTCTCCTCCGCCTGCACGACCGGGACCACCGTGCGTAAGCAATGGCATTGGAGAACCATGGCCGGTACTTTCCTTGGCCGATTCGCGGTTCAAGACCAAAATTCGTCCGTGATGCGTAGCTGCGCCCAGTACAAATTCCTTGGCAATTTTATCATCGAAAGTTGCAATGGAAGTGACGAGTGAGCCCTTGCCCATTTGAGCCAGTTCGATCGCTTCGTCCAGATTTTTATAAGGCATGACGGTACTTACCGGACCAAAGGCCTCGATATTGTGTACCTTCAGGTTTTGGAATGGATTGTTGTTCACCATCAGAATGGGCGCCATAAAAGCACCTTTATTTTTATCTGCACCAATCACCTCAAAATCTTCGAGACTGCCGTAAACAATCTGTCCCTCAAGTGCAAGTTCTTTTACTTTCGATTTTACTTCCTCAACCTGTTCGCGGTTAGCGAGCGGGCCCATACGTACCCCTTCTACCGAAGGGTCGCCCAGGCTTGTCGAGGCTAATTGCTTGCCCAATGCTGCCTGAACCGCATCGACCAAATGTTCTGGCACAATGATTCTGCGAATTGCCGTACATTTCTGTCCCGATTTTACGGTCATCTCTTTGCGCACCTCTTTGATGAAAAGATCGAATTCTTCCGTGCCAGGCTCAGCATCAGGTCCTAAAACCGAACAATTGAGCGAATCGGCCTCCATATTGAATGGTACGGCATTGTTTATAATCGAAGGCAAGGTCTTTAAAAATGTCCCGGTATGTGCCGAGCCGGTAAAAGTGACAATATCCTGCGACATCACTGGATCTAAAATTCCCACACCCGAACCGCAGACCAGCTGCAAGGCGCCATCCGGCAAAATCCCCGATGCAATGATATCTTCCACCATCACTTGTGTGAGATAGGAGGTTTGCTCGGCAGGTTTTACAATTGCGGGCATACCTGCCAGAAAATTCACGGCAAGTTTTTCCAGCATTCCCCAAATCGGAAAATTAAAAGCATTGAGGTGAATAGCTACGCCGCGTTTTGGCACCATAATATGATGACCGATAAAGGTTCCTTCTTTCGAAAGTGGTGCCGTTTCTCCATCAACATAAAATGGCTGATTTGGAAATTTACGGCGAAGACTGGCATAGGCAAAAAGTGTCCCGATACCGCCTTCGATGTCAATCCAGCTATCGGCTCTGGTGGCACCTGACAATGCACTTACTGCATAATATTTCTTTTTGAGTTCCATCAGGTACAAGGCAAGCGCTTTAATCATTTGCCCACGCTGATGAAAGGTCATTTTGCGCAAAGCAGGATTACCAACCTTGCGTGCATAATCGGCCATGGCTGCAAAATCGAGTCCTTCACTGCCAACAGTACTGATGGCTTCGCCCGTGATGGCATTGTATTGTGTATAGCCCTCGCCCGAGTGCTCGAGCCATTGGCCCATGATGTAATTTGGTATGCGTTTCATTATTTGAGATTTTCAGATGTCAGATTTTCAGATTTTCAGCTCTCGTAGCAGGTAGCAAGTAGCAAGACTTTTTTAAAATAAGATTTTCAGATGTCAGATTTTCAGATTGTAGGCTGACAATCTGATATCTGATAATCTGATGTCTAAATGGCATTTTCAATAACCACAGCATATCCCTGCCCTACCCCAATACACATGGTAACGAGCGCAAAGCGCAGATTTTTACGTTGCAGTTCGCGAGCGGCAGCAAGTACAATACGGGTGCCCGACATACCCAGCGGGTGCCCGAGGGCGATTCCTCCACCATTCGGATTTATTCTTGAGTCATCATCTTTGAGTCCAAATTGACGGGTGCAGGCAAGCACCTGTGCCGCAAAAGCCTCATTGATTTCGATGACATCCATATCTTTAAGATTGAGACCGGCTTTATTTAAGGCAAGCAGCGAGGCAGGAACCGGACCGATGCCCATGATTCTCGGCTCGACACCAATAACAGCGGAGCTAATAATTTTAGCCATCGGTTTAAGTCCGTACTGTTTGACAGCATTGTCCGATGCAATAATTGCCGCAGCAGCTCCGTCATTAAGTCCCGATGCATTTCCGGCAGTAACCGAACCACCTTCTTTACGGAAAGCACCTTTCAATTTTGACAGAATTTCAATTGTAGTATCGGGCTTAATAAATTCATCTTCTTTTTCTAAAACAGGGTCGCCTTTTCTTTGCGGAATGGGCACTGCAACTATTTCTTCGGCCAAAATACCATTGCGTTGTGCCTCGGCAGCTTTTTGCTGCGACCAAAGTGCAAAATTATCCTGTGCTTCGCGACTGATATTGTACAAATCGACCAGATTTTCGGCGGTTTCACCCATGCCATCCACTCCGTACAATTCTTTCATTTTGGGATTGATAAAACGCCAGCCAAAACTTGAATCGTACATCTGTGCATCGCGACCATAGGCTGAGGATGTTTTGGAAATAATCCAAGGACCGCGGGTCATATTCTCTACACCGCCAGCTACAAACAAATCGCCATCGCCTGCTTTTATACTTTTGGCAGCCAGCGCAATGGCCGACATGCCCGAGGCGCAAAGTCTGTTAACGGTTTCACCGGGTACTGTATGAGGCATTCCTGCTAATAATAGCGCCATACGGGCTACATTTCTGTTGTCTTCGCCGGCCTGATTGGCGCATCCTAATATGACATCTTCTATGGCGTGGGCAGGAATTTCAGGATGGCGATCCAAAAGTTCTTTTATAACTAGGGCAGCCATATCATCGGCTCTTAGCGAGGCCAATGCTCCGCCGAAATTACCAATAGGCGTTCTCAATCCGTCAATTATATATGCATTTTTCATTTTCTATATGTCTTTTTTTCAATGAAAGATTAAAATTAACAATTTCAGCTCAGCTTTGAAAGTTGCGTCAAAAATAAATAAAAAATCAGGAAAGCCATTCTTTTGAAGTTCTGTAAACAGTGCCTTTAAATAATGCCACGGTTTTATCCTCTTGATTGGTGATTTTCACATGATAGATGCCAAATTTATTACTTAAACTTTCTTCTGTAGCTTTTGCGGTAAGAATATCCCCACTTTGAACAGCTAAGAGATGAGAAATTGAAGTTTCTACCGAAAGTGCTTTTATGCCATGCGCATTCGAGGCGAAAGCCAAGGCCGAATCCGCCAGTGAATAAGTGATGCCACCATGTGCTATACCGAAACCCTGAGTCATTTCGGGTCTTACCGTTAATTGAAGCAGTGCAGATCCTGCATCCAGATCCAAAATCTCTATGCCCAGCCATTGGCTGAAAGCATCCTTATCGAACATGAGCGTTTTGGCAATAGCGTAAGCCTTTTCTTTGGAGTTCATTATTAAAATTTAAAAAAAAGAGGAGATGAACCGGCGCCCAACTCCTCTTTGAATAATTTGTGAAATTTTATCGCAGTACCTGAATACTTCTGGTTCCGATAATCTCTTTATCTTTTAGAATACTTAGTTGATAAATACCGTTTTCAAGATTTTCAAGCGAAATCTCTTTGTTACCATTTAATTCAGCAACATTATAACGTGCTACTGTCAAACCAAGCAAATTTGTAATGATGATTTCGCCTTCAAGGATGTTTTCATCAATATTTACAGTAATAAGGTCCTTTGCAGGATTTGGAAAAATATCGAATGCAATTTGCTGCTGTCCATTGATTGAAGCAGGCGTATTACAGTTTTGTCCATGGCTGAAATAAATATCGACAGAATCGCGGTAATTAGTACCATCAGCAAAAAAAATAAATCTGAAATGGCTACAACCTGAAAGGCCCTCAGGATACTGATGCGCTGCAAACGAATACTCAATGGCAGCAGGGTCCATTCTGATGAAAGGTGAAGTTATTGTTGGAAACTGCCCTGCGGTATCTGATGGTGGACAAACTTCCCAACAAGTAGCATTTAAGGTATTGGGCACAACATCCAATTCAATTTTTGTTACACGCATATTCAGCGTATCAGTTGTGTTATTTTGAATCCACAAATTCTGACTAATATCGATAGCAGACGCATTGCTGTTTTTCAATATATAGGATCCATTTACCAAGGTACTTCCCTGATAAATAATCTTGATACTCTGTGCATTTATAAAAGCAGTGCCCATAGAAAAGGCAAATAACATTAGGAAAAAATTCTTCATGACTGTATTATTTAATTTAAGAATTATTTGCTCCCCAAATGGAAGATTATTTGTTTTGACCCTACAAAAATAATTAATTTCTTGATTTTGTCAGCAAAAACTTCCATTTTGCTTTTTCATTATTATAAAATGTTTAATTTTGTATTCCTAACATCTAATATAAGTTCATTGGGCTAAATCCCAACAAATCTTATTTAACATTTTAACACCAATCCTTTTAACATGAGAAAGTCAATTTTACTTCTTTCGGGTATGCTGATGAGCATGAACGTATTTGCTCAATTAACTGTAAGCACAACGCCTGAAAACAAAAAAGCACTTCTGGAAGAATTTACTGGTATTTACTGTACCTTCTGTCCTGATGGTCACCTCAGAGCACAAACGCTTAAAAACACGCATGGTGCCAATTTTTGGATGGTAAATGTTCACGTAGGTGGGTATGCTGCGCCAACAGCGGGAGATCCCGATTTCCGTACGCCTTTCGGAACTGCAATTTCTGGACAGACCGGCTTGACCGGTTACCCTGCAGGTACTGTTAATCGCAAAGTTTTCGCCGGTTTAGGACAGGCCGCCAATGCTACAGCAATGGGTCGTGGAAACTGGTCAAATGCTACAAATCAGGTATTAGCACAGTCAGCTTATGCAAACATTGCTGTTGAAGCGCAGGTTGATGATCAAACAAGACAATTGCGTGTTATTACTAAATACCACTATACTGCTAATGGCGCAGCTGCTAACAAATTGAATGTTGCCCTGCTTCAAAACAATGTTGAAGGTCCACAAACAGGTATGACTGCCAATCCTACCAGCGTAATGGTAAATGGTAAATACAGACATCAGCACATGCTTCGTCACTTGTTGACAGGACAGTGGGGTGTAGATGTTCCATCTACTACGTTAGGTTCAACAGATACTGACACTTTCTACTACACAATTCCAGCTTCACTCAATAACATTGCTTATGAATTGGGTAATCTTGAAGTAGTTGCTTTCATTGCTGAAGGTCAACAGGAAGTTATCAATACAAGTGGTGCCAATGTAACTGTTGTAAACCATGCCGTTGCTCTTGATGGTGGCATTTTGCAGATGGAAGCTATTGATGATGTATGTCCTGGATCAGGCAGTGCTGACCCATGGGTAAAAATCAAAAACAATGGTGCCGCTCCGCTTACTTCAGTTGGATTTACATATTCAGTCAATGGTGGTACTCCAGCTACTTATACATGGACAGGAAATTTGGCTTATTCTCAAGTTGCTTATGTATCCCTTCCTGTACTGAATTTCTCATCTGTAGCCAGCAACACTTATAATGTAGCTATTACTACGGTGAACGGTTCTGCCGATCCAGTTGCTACAAACAACTCAACTTCTGATGCATTCAACCTGGCTACAGAAACTACCAAGTCAAACATCACGATCAAAATCACATTGGATGGATGGGGCGGAGAAACCAGCTGGACACTTAAAAACAGTGCTGGTGTAACCGTTTCATCTAACCCTACCTATACTAGCCTTCAAAATACAAGTACCAATCCTCAGGCTGATATCAATTTAATCTTGCCTAACGATTGCTACACTTTCCAAATCAACGACTCATACGGAGATGGTATGTGTTGTACCTATGGTAACGGAAGCTATGCTGTATGGGCTGATGGTGTTTTGATTCCAGGTATGACTGGCGCTCAGTTCACTTCTTCAGATAATAAGAAATTTGCTGTAAACGCTTCTGCTACTGCAGTTGAAGAAGCTGTTGTTAACAACCTGAGAATGTTCCCTAACCCAACTTCAAGTGAAGTTAATCTGAACTTCGAAAATACTGTGGACGAAGCTGTAATTCGCGTTTCTGATATTCAAGGTCGTATTGTTATCAGCCAAAACATCAGCAATGTAAACTTCCACAAAATGGATGTTTCTCAACTTGCTAACGGTCTTTACACTGTTACAATTAATGCTGACGGTAAAATCACAACAGAGAAACTTTCAGTTCTGAAATAAATTACAATTTCCTTTCTTTTTGGATTGATATTTGTCTAATTCAAGAACGATAGGAATCAGTGACCTAAAGGGGCTTACTTTCTGTCCGAAGGTAAGCCCTTTCACAAAGTCCCAAATTTGTTTTATGCTAAATTCAAATCAATTATGAAAAGCCTTAACTTACTGACCATTTTCCTTTTTCTGTCGATTGTGACATTTGCACAGGAAAAACTTCCCAATGTTGTACTGAAAGACATCAATGGTAATGCTGTTAATTTGAGTGAAATTACCAACGAAGGCAAACCTTTTGTTATCAATTTTTGGGCAACCTGGTGCGCTCCCTGCAAAAGAGAACTTAACACAATCAGTGATTTGTACGAAGATTGGCAAACAGAAACTGGCGTAAAAATTTATGCAATCTCTATTGATGACCAAAGAACAGTAGATAAGGTAAAACCTTATGTAAGTGCTCAAGGTTGGGAATATGCAGTACTGCTCGACACAAATGGCGATTTAAAAAGAGCCCTTGGCGTAAACAATGTACCTTTTACTTTCTTAGTCGATGGCAAGGGAAATATCGTGTGGAAACACAACAACTACAATCCCGGCGACGAGAATGAATTGTATGAGAAAATCCAAAAACTTGCTGAATAGAAATCAATATTCATGAAACTTTTTAACCTCATAATATGGGCTGTATGTATTGCTACAGCCCAATTTTCTTTTGCACAGTTCGAAAACCTGCAATTGGGTACTGTGTCGGGAAATATAGAATCAACTTATCAGTTTTATCGTCCCGATTCTAATATCAACGCGCAGGTGCCACCCGAAAAAGGTGCCATGAACTCTTTTGCAAATGTGAATTACCGAAACAGCTTTTTTAAGGCCGGTGTTCGTTTCGAAAGTTACCTTCCTGTGCTTTTGGGTTATCCGCAGCGTTTTCAGGGCTCGGGTATCGGTTACCGTTATGCAGGCTTTTCTGGTAAAAATCTCGAAGTTACCGTTGGTAATTTTTACGATCAGTTTGGAAGCGGTATGGTCTTCCGCTCCTTCGAGGAAAGATCACTTGGTATCGATAATGCCATGGATGGTGTGCATCTGAAATACCGCCCCTACAAAGGCATAGAACTGACTGGTATAGTCGGCAAGCAACGCTTCGAATTCGACAGTAAATTGGTGAATGGCCCGGGCATTGTTCGTGGAGTTAACGGCGAAGTAGATTTCAGATCACTGTTTCCAATATTGGACAGTATTGGTTTACAGGTCAGCGCTGGCGGTAGTTTTGTCAGTAAATTTCAACGCGATCAGAATACCCTGCTCATCCTTCCCGAAAATGTTGCGGCCTACTCAGGTCGTATGAAAATCGGTTATAAAGATTTTTATATCTCAGGAGAATATGTTGTTAAAGAAAACGACCCTTCTGACAACAACGGATATATATATAAAAATGGACATGGGCTTCTGCTCAATGC
>CAMDAB010000113.1 GCA_945888475.1 Saprospira grandis DSM 2844
GCGATGATGCCACAAATTTTGAATTGCGCCTCATCAAAGCCCTCGAACCGGGCGAGGCATATACACTGCCTGTTCTGATGATTGCAACCAACGATTTCAGCGGCAGTCAGACTTTGAACCTTGAATTGAATCCCAATGCCGAAAAACCAGAATCGGACTATGATAACAACAAACTTGCCGTATCATTTTATGTAAAACCTGAAATGGTATCATCCACAGAATTTAACGAAATCGAACAAAGCCAAATTTATAACTACCCAAATCCCGTTGTTGGCGCAACCCGTTTCAACATCAACCTGGGCAGCAACTACAGCCAGACCGAAAGCATCCAGATCAATATCTTCGACATCAAAGGTCAAATGGTAAAAACAATCGTTTCTAGCGATAACAACGGTCAGGGTAAATTCAATACTGAAACATGGAACGCTGCCGACGAAGCAGGCAATCCACTCAGCGCAGGTGTTTATTTCTACAGCATCACGGCTGAAGACAATAATGGTAACATCAATAGCATCGCTGCAAAATCAAACATTCAGATCAGATAGCAGATCGTCAGATATCAGATTATCAGACATCAGCTATTTGTAATTGGCTAAGAGCTGAAAATCCGACTTCTGAAAATCCGAGAATCTATAATATAATTGAGATAGTTTTTTTGAGTTAATTTGTTAGGAATGGGCTGCCTGGAGAGGTGGCCTTTTTTCTTTTGGAGATTGTCAGACAATAGATATCAGATTGTCAGCTTTTTATAAATGACAAATAGCTGACAATCTGACATCTGACAATCTGATAATCTAAAAAAGAGCTGATAATCCGACATCTGACAATCTGAAAATCTAAAAAAGAGCTGATAATCCGACATCTGACAATCTGATAATCTAAAAAAAGCTGATAATCTGTTAGAACAAATCTCAAATTCCTCTGTTAATATTAAAAAAATACACATGAAAAGTATACATCAATTCCAGCTTCCTGGACTCAAAGGAGGCTCAATAAACTTTGCTGATTACAAGGGCAAAAAAATTCTTTTGGTTAATGTCGCATCTGAGTGTGGCTTGACGCCACAGTACCGACAGCTTCAGGATTTGTACGCTGAATATTCCGACAAAATTGTAGTTGTAGGTTGTCCGGCCAATAATTTTGGCGCGCAGGAGCCAGGCGATGAAACGCAGATTGCATCTTTTTGCAGTTTAAACTATGGAGTCAGCTTTCCGATGACTGCAAAAATTTCGGTAAAAGGCGATGACATGCACACTTTGTATCAATTTGTTACACAAAAGTCTGAAAATGGCAAGGAAGATTCTGAAGTAAAGTGGAATTTTCAGAAATATGTTTTCGACGAGGATGGTTATCTGCTTGGATCTGTAGCACCAATGAAGCAGCCCGCCGATGATGAAGTGTTGAATCTGCTCGGTATTTCATAAAAAGAAAAATAGCCTCACAATCATTTCGAAGTGAGGCTATTTTTTTAGAAAATTAAATCAACGATTGAAGCCTATGCTTCCACGTTTTTCATTGCTGTCGTCTTGTTCTATCAGACTGAAGTCCTTAACATCTTCGGCAGTAATGGTTTTGACCATATCGTGCGTTCTTTCGGAGGGCAGAATGTTTGCAAGACGAAGGTTTTGACGGCGCACCACTTCCTCTACAATTTTCCTTATCGTTCGCGCATTGCCAAAGTATTTATGCTTATGAGCGAGCAGATTTTCGATGTGTGCACGAACTAATTTGGATGCATCATCTATCAGATAAAGGTCATTTGCCTGGAACATATCCTCTGCAATTTCGTAAAGTTGGTCGACACTATAATCTGAGAACT
Source organism: Saprospira grandis DSM 2844 (assembly GCA_945888475.1). Taxonomy (GTDB): domain Bacteria; phylum Bacteroidota; class Bacteroidia; order Chitinophagales; family Saprospiraceae; genus Saprospira; species Saprospira grandis_C. The sequence continues at coordinate 1,820 of CAMDAB010000113.1, forward strand.
TAAGGGTGCGGTCGAAACGTGACATCAGACCTGGATTACTCTCAAGGAATTTACGCATTTCATCGGGGTATCCAGCAACAATTACCATAAACTGACCGCGATGATCTTCCATTCTTTTGAGTAGGGTATCAACAGCTTCGCGACCAAAGTCACCTTGTCCTCCTTCCGTCAGCGCATAAGCTTCATCGATAAATAGTCCGCCGCCCATGGCTGCCTGAATCATTTCATCCGTTTTGATGGCAGTTTGTCCGGTATATCCAGCAACCAGTCCCTTACGGTCAGTTTCAACCAGTTGACCACGTTCCAAGACGCCCAAGGCCTTGTAAATTTTAACTAAAATACGTGCTACAGTAGTTTTTCCGGTTCCCGGATTACCAACAAAAACGGTATGAATTGAAAAGGCTTTCTTGACATCACGACCAATTTCGGTATAATACCTCACCAGTTTAGCCATTTCATCAACATCGCGTTTTATTTCATCCAATCCCACCAAACTGCGCAATTCGTTCAGGGCTTCGTTGTAGAGAGGAATATCTATTGGGATATGAACATTAGCCTTATTGGTAATGCCGAATGCTCTCTCAGCATCTTCTAAAGAAACGGTCGAGAGCGCCAGTTCATCTAATGTTTCTAAACCATCTGGGCCCATTTTCATAAGACGCAGGGCCATGTTTTGTTTACACTCTTCAATTATCCCATTTATCAATCGGCCATTGCCAAAATCATCATCTCGGGTTCTGTATGCTTCATAAATTTTTCTGTTGAGGAATTCCCAGGCAGCTTCATTGAGTTTTACATCACGCTTATCGGCAGCGTATTTTGCAATCTGCATCAGTTCATCGGGGGTATAATCCGGAAAATTAATGATACTTTGAATGCGGGATTTCATGCCCGGATTTCTGTTAATAAAAGAGCTCATTTGTTTAGGATAACCCGCATAAACTATGGCCAGGTCGCCTTTTCCATCCGACATTTCTTTTATAAAAACTTCGATTGCTTCCTTGCCAAAATCCTTGCCGTCGTCGCCACGATCGGAAAGCGCATAAGCTTCGTCAACAAATAAGATACCGCCACGGGCTTTTTCAATTGCTTTTTGAACTTTTGGAGCGGTTTGACCGATATATTCACCAACCAAGTCAACTCTACCAACTTCGTGTACATGGCCCTTTGAAAGCAGACCCAAAGATTGGTAAATTTTACCCAACAATTTTGCAACAGTAGTTTTACCTGTTCCGGGATTGCCCATGAATACTGTATGAAGGTTGAAATCGGTATTTTCCTTAAAACCTTTTTCTTTGCGAATTTGAATAAATTTGAGGTAAGTAGCCAATTCATCAATCTGATCTTTCACAGAATTGAGACCAATCATTGCTTTCAATTCGGCAGTAGCCTCCTCAAAAGTCAGAGCCCCACTTTCTTCAATGACAGCACCATTATTTACAAAAGAATTGACCCTTCCTTTTAGTTTGAATGGCATTTCTCCAACTAACTCCTCGTTTTCGGGACCAACGTTAAAAGGAACAAGACCAATAAGCTGATCCATAAAAATAATTTCCAGCGAATATTTATCCTCGAAAAAGTAACCGCCTGTATTGGAACCAAAACCTGTGTCGAAGGTTATAGTTTTTCGCTTATCAGTCACCTCATAGAAATATTCCATATAGGCTTTGTGCTGACCTGCATCGTTATAAAAATTGAATTGAAATTCAAGGGGCAGGCTATCGGTTTCTATAAGTAAATCAGCAGTTATTTCAATATTGATATAACGTGTCTTGGTTTGTGAAAAAGTTTTAAGGTAAACACGGCTTGCCATGGCAATGCCACTAATGTCACTTTCAAAGAGTTTTACCTGTTTTATGGCAACATATGGATTGCTCGTTTCAGTAACTAGCCCGGAAGCCGTAATGAAAAATGAGGTTGAACCAACCAAAGTATCATCTATATATGCCTCCCAAACATAATTTCCGGCTTTCCACCAACCCGGATTTGGCGTACCCCAACCCTCACGGACATGGTACATATTTTCTTCTTTTTTAACAGTAAATTTCTTTTTTAATTCACAAACTGTGGAATTGTTGCCCAAGTTTTTACAGACAAGTTTAACATCGATATCCCAGTCCTTTTCATCGAAAAGCTTATTGAAAATTGTTAAATCGCCATATATATACTTGCATTCCTTTTCATCAAAGACCTTGCGGTATTTTTTTTCGTTTTCGTAAAGATTTTCAACAGAACCGAAAACTTTTAGAGATTTAAACTTGTAATTAGAGTTTGTATTATCCATAGATTCGACTAAGACTTTTAGAATTAAAAAATGAGGTTTGAAATAAACGGGCAAAAAATAATGGGTTCTGGAATATTTGAAACGGTATTTGTGCTTTTGTAATGAAAGAACAAAATTAAAAACTTTTAAGTTATTAGCTAAGATTTTTTCAAATGGGCTTATTTTTTAAATTGAAATAGAACAGCGTGCAGTGTTTTTTTTTATCTTTACCCCACTAAATTTAAAAAATACCCGAGACTTGGTTCAGGTTAAATTAGCACATTATCAAAGAGAAGCGAAAACATATATGAAATTAAATAAAGCACTAAGTGTAGCAGAACTTGCCGAAATAATTGGTGCAGAAATAATTGGTGATCCCCAGGTTTCCATAACCCATTTGAATGAAATTCATAAAGTTTGCAGAGGAAGTGTCATCTTTGTGGACAATGAAAAATATTTCAGTCAGGCAATTTATTCCTCTGCATCTGCCATTATCCTGAATAAGGCAGTAGAATGCCCCCCCAACAAGGCCTTGCTCATTGTTGAAAATCCTTTCGAAGCTTACAATAATCTTGCTCTGATGTTTATGCCTTTTGTGCCAATACGTGCCACATTGAGCGAAACAGCAGTTATTGGACTAGGAACCATTATTGAGCCCGGCGCGGTAATCGGCAACCATGTAACCGTTGGCGAATATTGCCTCATTAGAGCAAATACCGTAATTTGTGATCATACACAGATAGGCAATAATGTTGAAATTTACTCAAATTCGGTCATTGGTAGCAATGCCTTTTACTATCATCAAAAATCGGATAAGTCTTACGAATCCTGGCATTCAATAGGACGCGTTGTTATTGAGGACAATGTAAGAATCGGTGCTTGCTGTTCTGTCGATCGTGGAGTTTCGGGCGATACTATAATAGGCGAAGGAAGCAAAATCGACGATCAGGTACATATCGGACATGGCGTTGTGGTGGGAAAACACTGTATTATTGCTGCACAAACAGGTATTGCCGGTAAGACCATCATTCAGGATTACGTCACCATATACGGACAGGTTGGTATTTCGAAAGGGCTCGTAATTGGCGAAGGTGCGATTATCCTTGCCCAAACAGGCGTTTCAAAATCTATTCCCGGAGGCGGCAAACGCTATATGGGTTCGCCTGCAGCCGATGCCATGCAGACCTTCAAAGAAATGGCAGCATTGCGCCGCTTGCCCGAATTGATTAAAAAAATAGATAAGATCTCCACGCTTTTGGGTGAAGATAAGGACGATAAAGAAGAAAAGGCTTAGCACTCGCTCAGTCCAATCGGTATTTGAACAGCAAGTCCACCCTCGGCAGTTTCTTTGTACTTGTTGTTCATGTCTTTAGCGGTTTCCCACATAGCCAAAATCACCTCATCGAGGTCGACTTTGGCATTCGATGGTTCTGTTTCCATGGCCAGGTATGCCGCATTAATAGCCTTGATTGCCCCCATCGAATTGCGTTCTATGCAGGGTATCTGCACCAGGCCTCCAACGGGGTCGCAAGTCATGCCTAGATGATGCTCCATTGCAATTTCGGCAGCAACAAGCGCCTGCCTGAAAGTCCCACCCAAACATTCTGTAAGCGCTGCAGCGGCCATTGCCGATGAAACGCCGATTTCGGCCTGACAACCACCCATAGCTGCCGAGATGGTTGCATTGATTTTGAATAGAATGCCTACCTGACCTGCACAGAGCAAAAACCTGGAGATATTTTCCTCTTTGTAATTTTCTGAAAAGCTAACATAATACATCAAAACCGCAGGAATCACACCAGCCGCTCCATTTGTTGGTGCCGTAACAACTCTGCCGAAAGCGGCATTTTGCTCATTCACCGCTAAGGCAAAGGCACTCACCCACTTGAAAATATCCTGATGAGGATGAACTTTAGTTCTAATGGCTTTTACCCAGCTGTCGACATCGCTGTAGTCGGTTTCCTGCATTAGTTTATCTACAATTTTTTTCGAACGGCGATGAACATCGAGCCCTCCTGGCAGTATTCCTTCGCTGTGACAGCCTTTAAATATGCAATCCTTCATCACGTCCCAGATTGAACGGGCACGGTCGAGCGTGGCTTCAGGTGTTCGCCATTGCTTTTCCCTGTTAATAACAAAATCGCTGATGGAGGCATAATCCATCGATTCGCAGTATCTGATAATATCCTTGGCCTTGCTGACCGAGTATTGCGTGATGACAGCAGCCATATTATCATCCTGATTGATAGAAGGTGCCGAAATGGCAGATTCCCACTCAATAAATCCGCCGCCTACAGAATAATATGTTTCGCTATCGCTTCCTAAATCGAAATAGGCTGTTACAATCAATGCATTGGGATGATAGGGAAGATTTTCGGGCTTGAATAAAATATTTTCTTTATATATAAAGCCAATTTTATGAATCCCGAAGAGATTAATGCTTTTGCTTGCCTTAATATGCTGGATTTTTGCTCCAATCAATTCGGTATCGGTTATGTGCGGCAACTCACCCAAAAATCCCATCATCACGGCAATGTCGGTTCCATGACCAATGCCGGTTTTACACAGTGAACCGTAAAGCTCGACTTCTATTTTCCTGATATTGGAAATCTGTCCCTTACCAATTCTATTGCCCAAAAAATGCAGCATGGCATTCCAGGGGCCCAAGGTATGAGAGCTTGATGGCCCCACACCTACCTTAAACATATCGAAAACACTGAGTGAGTCGTTATTCATAAACTTCTTTATTTATTAGCTTTGCAAGATACAGAAATAAATAAGGAGGCCTAACTTTTTTTAATTAAAAAGTTTTAATGCTATTCAATAAATAATTTAAAAATGAAAACTAAAAAGGAGAGGATTTTGTTATATTTGCATTTAGATTAAATCTAAAAAAGCTAATTACATTTCAAGATATTTACAAAATATAAAAATTCAAATATTCCATTATGGAAACAACAGAACAGCCAAAACGCCCGCCAGTAATGCTTTACACTGAGCAGACGCCAAATCCGGAGACACTCAAGTTTGTCACCAATCAGATGCTTTATCCAAAAAATACCGCCGATTTCAAAGAGGATCAGGAAGAATTGGCAAAGGAATGGTCGCCACTGGCTGCTGCACTTTTCGAAATGCCATACGTAAAGGCTGTTTATATCTGCAATAATTTTATTACTATCACTAAAGAGTTCAACTTCGATTGGACCGATATCATGCTCGATCTGAAAAACTTCTTGAAAAATTATCTCAATGAGGGTGGTGTTGTTGTAAAAGAGGGTTTCGAGGCACTAAAATCACAGCTCACAGAAGAAGAAACAGTTCAGTACACGGGCGAGAATGTCGAGATCGTACAAAAAATAAAGTCTATGATCGAAACCTATGTAAAGCCGGCCGTAGAAATGGACGGTGGCAATATTGAATTTAGGTCATTTGATAATGGCGTTGTTACTTTGGTAATGCAGGGTTCATGCAGTGGCTGTCCATCTTCTACTGTTACCCTCAAGAGTGGTATCGAGGGCATGATGAAACGCATGATTCCCGAAGTAAAAGAAGTGGTTGCTTATGCAGGCTAAGTAATTTTTGTTCTTTAATTCTTACAAAAAGGAACATTTTTAAACAACAGGTTGTTTTTGTGTAGCGTTTACTGCATAAAGCAACCTGTTGTTATTTATAATTACTATTTTTGTTTTGTGTGTCAAATCAAGTATGAGTTTGGACTAAATTTCCTAAATATTTGATTTTATCTCGACATTTGTGACGAGACAAATCAACAAATTTTCAAATTAACACAATGCCTTTTGTACCCGAAGTAATAAAGAACCTCATCATCATAAATGTGCTTATGTTTTTGGCTTCGCTGATTTTTGAGCCAACAATGACAGCGTACCTGGCCATGTATCCGATAAGTTCGGAAGCATTTAGACCCTATCAGATTATCACCCACATGTTTATGCATGCCAATGGCTTCCATATTTTCTTCAACATGTATGCCCTTTTTATGTTTGGCCGCGACAGCGAACTAGCCATGGGCGCCAAAAAGTTTTTGCTTTTTTATTTTATTACCGGTTTGGGTGCAGTGGTCCTGCACCAGCTTGCAGGTTATTTTGAATTACAATATGCACTGAGTAAATTGAATGCAGACGAAGTGAAGGATTTATACCAAAACGGGCTTTCACATATTATGACAAATCACAATTATAGTGAGGGTCATCTTGCTTATGCAAATTCTGTACTCAACACGCCGGCAGTAGGAGCTTCGGGTGCTGTGTATGGAGTGCTTGTAGCCTTCGGCATGCTTTATCCCAACAGGGTGCTCCTGCTGCTTTTTCCGCCAATACCGATAAAGGCAAAATACTTTGTGCTGATTATGGGTGCCTTGGAATTGTATCTCGGATTTTCAATGCATGACAATGTTGCGCATTTTGCACATTTAGGTGGGGCGATTTTCGGATTTCTGCTGATAAATTATTGGCGGAACAGAGGGGAAAGATTCTGATTTTTTTGTATTTTCGTTAAATTTTTTAAAAAAAGCATCGGTGAAATATGGGTTCAATGTGGGGTGACATAAGGTACGAGTACTATAGGGCCAATACAGTTGTGAGAATTGCCATGTGGAATATTGCAATTTATATTCTGGTGAACCTCATTTCGGTGCCTGTTTACCTGTCCGGTGTTCCTTATATCCAGTTTGTACACTTTATACAGGAATGGTTTTATCTGCCATCCGACCCCATGAAACTTTTGGTTCGTCCCTGGACACTGATTAGTTACATGTTCATGCATGCCTCTATATGGCATCTGATTTTTAATATGCTGGTTTTGTATTGGTTTGGACGCATTACCAACGACCTGATTCACAATAGCAAAATCCTTCCGCTTTATTTTTTGGGTGGATTTGCCGGAGCCCTATTGTTTTTGATATCTTTCAATGCCTTTCCGGTTTTTTGGAATTCCGGATCAGTGCCACTTGTAGGTGCTTCGGCTGCAGTTATGGCCATTCTGCTTTCGGCAGCAACGCTCAATCCGCAGGGGCATATCAGATTTATCCTTATTGGTGCCGTTCAATTGCAGTATGTTGCCCTGGCAATGGTTGTAATTGATGTTTTGTCTATTCCTTTCACCAATCCGGGCGGTCATTTTGCACACTTAGGTGGGGCCATAATGGGATGGTTTTTCATTTTTATGTTGCGCAGAGGTATAGACTTAAGTTCACCCATAAGGGCAATTTTAAATTTTTTAAACGATCCTAGTTCTATCAGAAGAAGATCCAGAAAAAAACGTTCGCCAAAGCTTAGTAGCAAAAAGGCTCCGGAAACGGTCACCAGCGATATGGGCAGCAATATCGGAAAATCGATCGATGGCTATGGACGCAGCTTTACCCAGCGCTACCGCAATATGACTGCCGAAGAGTGTGTCGATGCAATTCTCGACAAGATAAATGCTAATGGATACGATAGCCTTTCTGAAGAAGAAAAAGATTTTCTTTCCAAAAGCAGTAAAAAGAAATAAAGCGACGCAGCTTTTATTTCTATAAAAAATCAAAACCCCAACAGCTTGAACAACTCATGGAGCGCAAGGCAGGAATACCTGCGCAATTTCGAAAAAATTATTTCCGGTCTGAATGAAGCTCAACTCGAAGCCGTAAACAGTATCGATGGTCCAGTGCTTACTATTGCAGGCCCCGGTACCGGAAAAACGCATATTCTTGCTGCCCGAATCGGAAATATTCTGTTGAACAGCGACGCCTCGCCACAAAATATTCTCTGCCTTACCTTTACCGACGCAGGTGTAATTGCCATGCGCAAAAGACTTCTGGAATTTATTGGTCCAGAGGCACAAAAAATTCATATTTTCACCTTTCACTCCTTTTGCAATAAGGTCATCAGAGAAAATATAGATGCCTTTGGTTATGAATCACTTGAACCTGTCAGTGATCTGGAACGCATCGATATAATAAGATCCATCATCGATGACCTGGAACCAGTACATCCGCTCCGTATTCAAAACCGCAGAAACCCTTATCAATTTGAATTGAGGCTTCGAAACCTTTTTTCATTGATGAAAACAGAGGGTCGCGATGCTGCTTATATCAATTCGGTTATTGACGAATATACAGAGGTCATGCCCTCAATGGACAAGTTTATCTACAAAAGGAAAACAGGCGAATTCCAAAAAGGAGATATCAAAAAAAAGGAATACGATAAAGAAATACGCCGCCTGAGGGAATTGAAGTCTGCAGCAGAACTGTTCGAAATATTTGAACGAAAAATGCAAGAGCTAGGTCGCTACGATTATGACGATATGATACTATGGGTACTCCGACTTTTTTCTGATGATAATCATGAAGATATTCTGCGCAATTATCAGGAACAGTATCAATACATTCTGGTCGACGAATTTCAGGATACAAACGGTGCACAAAACGGCATACTGATGAAACTGATTGAATATTGGGAAGTACCCAATGTATTTGTTGTGGGCGATGACGACCAGTCAATTTTTGAATTTCAAGGAGCCAGGGTAAAAAACATGATCGATTTTTTTGGTCATTACAGCAAGGTAGGCCTAAAGCTTATTGTATTGGAAGAAAATTACCGTTCGGGACAGGTAATTCTCGATGCTTCAAAACATGTTATCGACCGTAATCAGCTTCGCATTATCCGATTACTGGAAAGTCTTGACCCAGAAAATCAAATCAGTAAAAATCTAATAGCCTCTAATACTGAGATTCTCAAAAAAGGAACTCAAATTACTGTTTGTGAATATCCCAACCGTCTGCAGGAGGAAATTGCCGTCTTCAACAGCATAAGGGATCTGCACGAAAAAGGTATTCCTTACAATGAAATGGCCGTCATTTATTTTATGCACAAACAATCGGCAGAGCTCATCAGGCTTTTCGAAAGGCATGAAATTCCATATCAGACCAAGCGGCAGATCAATATCTTGGGAACGCCATTTATTAAAAACTTCATCCTGCTGCTGCGATATATTGCTGCCGAATTTGAACAACCTTACAGCGGAGAGCAGTTGATATATGAACTGCTGCATGTCGATTATTTTGGAATAGCTGCTGCCGATATTGCTTCAATGAGCACTTATATCGCCGCGCTGAACAGACAAAAACACGACAATGGCGACTATGCCTATCTGCAATGTCGCGACTTGTTGAGGGATGAAAACAATATTAGAGAAATTGCTAAATGCGAACCGGATAAAATATTAAATATCAGCAAGCTATGCGACGAATCTTTGTTGCTGCTGATGAATAACCCCATTGTCGATATTCTTGAAAAACTCCTGAACAGAAGCGGTATAGTTGCATTTATGCTCCAAAGCCCCGAAAAACACTGGCTTACAGAGTTAATGAGTACTTTTTTTAATTTTGTTCGGGAAGAGGCAGCCAGGAACGCTGCACTGGATCTTAAAACACTGCTAGTCCTTTTCGACCGAATGGCCGATAATAAACTTGAGATTCCTGTTATCAGAAACAGCTATGCTGCCGATGGTGTAAACCTGCTCACTGCTCACAGCGCGAAAGGTTTGGAATTTGAATGTGTTTTTATGCTACATTGTCTGGCTGAATTTTGGGAGCCGGCAGCTTCAAAAAAATCCGCATCGCAGTTTTACCTGCCCGAAAACTTCAGAAAAACAAATGAGGAAACAGATAGTGAAGAGGCTGCACGCAGACTGTTTTATGTAGCAATGACAAGGGCCAAAACCTTTTTGC
>CAMDAB010000114.1 GCA_945888475.1 Saprospira grandis DSM 2844
TCTGCACCTAGTAAATCATCAACTACTTTATAATTGTGGCCAATGAAATATTGCCCTTTTACACCTCCGTTCAAAGTAAGTGCATCGCTGACAAAATTACGGTAAATTGTATTGAAAGAATATTGTTTTACATCGTAACGGCGTTCCTCGATAATATAACGGGCGCGAGTTTCTGTTCCTGAAAAATTCTCGTCAACACTGCTTCTGTTGGCCGAAAACATTCCATCCCAGTCTACTTGCAAAAGATCGGGATTTGCAACTAACTGATCACGAAGTTGAGAAGCTACCGTACTGTCGGTATCATCGAAATAACTAGGCCATTTTCTGTAGTATTCAGGACGTGGATCGGGGGCATTATACCAATTGAGTGCAGTACTGCCATTTGTGCCGAACTGATAACCTAAAGAGGTGCTTAGATTTTGTTTCTCGTTGATATCCCAATCATGTGTAAGAATGAATACTGGAATGTGGGTGGACGAGTAACGGCTATTGCGCATGACGCGTCCACTACCGTCTTCTTTTGTTTGCCAGCCCCAGGCAGGATTGTAAAAATAGCCATTTTTGCCATAAGCGTCACGGGCTATTTCCTGTTGTTCCATAGTAATAGGGCTATTAGCACCTCTTACACGGGGTGAACCGAAAATCGAAAGATTTAGGCTATGGCTTTTGTTGAATCTCTTTTCTGCTGCGGCAAAATAGGATGCTGCACTGTAATATGAACCCGGTATCTGAGCTTGCTCGGCACCACGGAATGAGCCCGAAACAGAAAATGCCCATCCGTTTTTCATCATGCCGGTAGAGTAGATGAACATTGGTCTGTAAACATAAGAACGGTTCGATACTGCTGCGCCTGCTCTGAACTGTTTCCATTGGGCAGAGGCGCGTACATCCATTTGAGTGGCGCCGCCGGGACCGCCGAAGGTATAATCGGTTGCACCCAGACCAATAGTATTGTCGCGGCTACGAAAAGCATCGTTCAAGCCGCCCCATAATGTCCAGCTTGCCCTGCCGTTTTCGAGAGAGTTCATCGGGATACCATTAATATATACAGTAGAATACTCAGAATCGTAACCCCTGATACTGAAACGCATGGCGCCGAAAGCAAAGGCTGCAGTATTAAAAAAAACATCGCGTGAGGAGGTAAGTACACCCGAAACGTTTTGTGTTCCACCAGCATCGTTCAAGTCAGCATCGGAAAGAGATACAGATGGTATAAGTTCCTCGCTCGATAGCTGATCGATTCCATCTTCAATACTAAGAACTACTGTTCCAATTTGTTTGGTTTCGGAGTCTGCAAGATTAACACTTACAAAATTCAATTTCCACTGTTCTTTTTTGAAGACCAGTTTGTAGGTGCCTGAATTTAGATTGTTGAATGTAAAATTTCCTTCAGCATCTGATAATGTCATCAATTCGCTGCCTTCAATTCTTACGTCAACTGACCCAATAGGCTCTCCATTTGCATTGAGTACCTTCCCACTAATGCTGTTTTGGGCATTTAATCCCAAAAACATCAGGCAAAAAAGCAGGGTTAGCAAGCGTGAATTTTTAATCATAATTTGGTTTTGATTAGGTATACCATAGCAGGTCACCTTTGTAATGATGGTTATTGTTCTTAAATAAAGGCGAAGTTATAATTTTTTTAAGACAGCTGTTGACATATTGAGACTAAATTAACAAAAAGTTATTATTGTAAAGCAGTTTTAAATTATTCGATTTAATTGGACTTGTTTATCTTTGAGCATCGTTGGAACAAAACTTTAACCTTACAAACAGCTCAGAAATGAATTTCCATAAATTTTCTGCTTTTTTAACGCTCAGCTTAGCTTTTATTTTCGGCACTTTTTCGGCTCGTGCCCAAAGTGATTACAGGGTTACCTGCATTGGCTTTTATAATCTCGAAAATTTATTCGATACGCTTGATACGCCCGGTAAAAACGATTCGGAATTTTTGCCAAATGGAAGCAATCAGTACACAGGTTTTGTGTACAAAGACAAGTTGAAGAATCTTTCAAGAGTCATCTCTGAATTGGGCACCGAAATGACACCCGATGGCGTAGCGATTTTGGGTGTTGCGGAAATAGAGAACCGTTCTGTATTGGAAGATTTGGCAGCTCAGGCGCCTTTGAAAAATAGAAATTATAAAATCGTTCATGAAGAATCTCCCGACAGCAGGGGAGTGGATGTGGCCATGCTTTATAACCCAAAATATTTCAGGGAGTTATCACACAAGGTTATTCCAGTTTTATTGGATGACGACAAAGGTGGTTCTTATTACTCTAGAGATATTCTGCATGTTACAGGAATTTTAGGTGGAATAGATACCTTGCATGTTTTTGTAAGCCACTGGCCTTCACGAAGAGGAGGCACCTCATCCATTGCAAAGAGAAATTACGCTGCTTCATTATGTAAAAAGGCGGTCGATTCGCTTACAGCATTGAATCCGAATGTAAAAATCTTCATCACGGGCGACTTAAACGATGACCCTATCAATGAAAGTATCAAAGATATTTTAAATGCTAAAGGTAAAGTCAAAGATGTAAAACCTGGTGGTCTGTTCAATCCCATGTGGAAAAAATATAAAACTGGTGATGGTACCTTAACCTACAACGACAGTTGGAATCTTTTTGATCAGACAATTATCTCCAGCGCTTTTCTGAATAAAAACCAGAAAGGATACTTTTTTCAGAGCGCTGTTGTTTATAAAAAGCCATACCTTTTAAATAAAGATGGCCGTTTCAAAGGTTCACCTTTCAGAACTTATTCTTTTGGTACTTATATTGGCGGATTTTCAGACCACTTGCCAGTTTACAGTTTCTTTTTGCAGAAAATTGTGAAGTAATTCAGAAATTTGAAATTAGAAGGTAGAAGTTAGTCTCGTCTATCGGACGAGAAGAAGTTTGTATTCAGATAGTAGAAGGTAGAAGTCGGAATTTAGAATTTTTATTTTTTTGATTGCTAGCTACTGCTTTCTATCTTTGTAAAGCATTTCTTTCTGTTCCAAACGCCAAAATCTTATCGATGAAATTTGCCGGACTGTAGCCATTTATAGCACATTGGTGAAAAATACAGGTCGCAGGAGTCATGCCGGGCAGTGAATTTACTTCAATAACGATTGTTTCGGTTCTACCGTCGGCATAAATCCTGACAAAGGCATCTATACGGGCATATCCGCTAACGCCCAGAGTCTTTGCTGCCTTTTCAAGATCCTGTCGGACCTGTGACGAAATCTGTTCATGTGAAATGCCATTTACAGCAAAACGGGCAGGAGTGATATTCTGGCCCTCGCCTGCAAGAAATTTTTCTTCCAAAGACAGTACTTCACCACCGGCCAGTGTTTCGGAGGGTTCGAAAATTTCATATTCTAGCTCACCTTTTTCATTAAATCTGCTAAGCAGGCCTCCTGTAATTTCAAGGAAATGAATTGCTTCGCCCTTTTCAATAAGTGCTTCGATCAGGGCTGTTTTTTTAATGGGGAATTCCTCTTTTGTTTTTAATTGGAGTATTTCGGCCAGATCTGCAGGAATATCTTCACTTTCTCTGAAAATTGTTTTCAAAAATGCCTCTAACTGCTTTCTGTTCTTAATTTTCTTTACAGCAGAACTGCAGCCATCGTCAACAGGCTTTGCTATGAGTGGATATTTTATTTCCTGCTCTACCTTTTCCAGCACAGAAACTTCATCCTTCAAAAAATCGGCTGCATCAATCAAAAGCTGATCAGTGACAGTAAAGCCTGCATTTTTCAGCAATTGCAAAGTTGCATACTTATTAATGGTGATTGCCGCCGATGATGCATTTGAGCCATTGTATGGAATATGAAGTGCTTCAAGTTTTTGTTGGATAACACCATCCTCGCCGGGACGACCGTGTAAGGCTATAAAAACAGCATCGCACTTTTCTTTCAAGTCTTCAAAACTAATGCTGATGGGTTCAAAAATTGTTTCATTTCCGGCAAATCGCTTGGTAATGGCAGCGCACTGTTGCTGTATACCCAGTGTTACTTTGTGGCGGCTAAAATGATGAATTTTGTCGCGGATATCATCGGCATTATCTTTGAGCAAAAGATTGATCGGCAGTTGATAAAGTTCAATATTGTCAGAATCGCCAGTAAGAAAAACCGGTATGGGTTGGTATTTAATCGAACTTGATAGTTTTTCATAAATATTTCTTCCACTTTCGACAGAGATATGCCGCTCGGAACTGTATCCTCCGAGTATAACTGCAACGTTTATTTTTTGTATTTTTAAAGTGTTTTTGGCCGCATGTTGTGAATTAAAATCTTTTAACTTTCCGTCAAAGCGATTTAGCTTCGTACTGTTTCTGACGCGTTCCTGCAAAGATATACCAATAATATAGGTTAGAAAATTGCTAGGATTGAGTCCGATTTCGGCTGCCTGATGAAAGAAAAAAGAGGAGGGCAACATTCCCGATGTAGTATTCGGATCGTTTAATATAATAGTTCCATCTTGCTTGATGAAACCATCTATTCGGGCATAAACATTAAATTCAAGAAAGCGGAACAGACGCTCACATTCTTTACGAATTGCCTCGATCTGATGCGCTGGCAAATCAATGGGTGTGATTTTCCTGGAGAGCCCGGCCAAATATTTGGAACGATAGTCGAAAACTTCTTTTCCTTTCAGAATTTCTGTTGGAGGCAAGGCAATTGCTTCAGCGTTTTCGCTCTGAATTACGACACATGAAAATTCTCTCCCTTCAATAAAACCCTCCAAAACAACCCTTTGTTCGCTGTGATGCCCTTCGAGTTGAAGTACTCCTGAGCCGTTCAGGCCAAAATAATTGTTTAAATAATGCAACAACTTTTCCGGATGATAGATAATTTCGATAATCCCACCCAATTTAGGCTCAGAAACGGTCATTGGAAAACCGATCCCATAACGAATATCTGTCCAGTCGCGGAGTAGTTGTATTTTGACTTCCTCATTGTGCCCCATCCATTCCCCGGCGTGAAGGGTTTTAATGAAAAATGCAGCATCAATAGTCCCTTCCAACTGATCTAATTGATTTACGATTGAAACACCTATAGATGAACCCTGATTGGCGGGACGTACAACCAGCGGTAGTTTTATGTGATTAACAGCCTCGTCGAGCAAAGTATTCCTGTCGGGCGCACAAAGCCAATCTCTTCTTTGTAAAATCTGCATTTCCGGGCTGTGAAAACCGCCTGCATTCATCACCTTTTTCTGAAATGATTTGTCCATGCCAATGCTGCTTGCCCTAATGCCTGAACCACTGTATGGAATGTTCAGACTTTCGAGCATACCCTGCAACTGACCATCTTCACCCCATTCGCCATGCAGCGCTAAAAAAGCAAAATCAATATGCTGAGTTAACTCCTGGTAACTGAGTTGTTTGCCAACAGCGGATATTATGCCTAATTTTTCTTCACTACTCATCTGCTCAATACTTTCTGCATAAATCTGAAATTGGTGCAAACTTTGAGGAAGAAATTTTATTGGTGGGTAAAAATCACGAATGGTTCCTTTATACAAAAATTGCCAGTCAAGAAGTATGAGATTCCCCAAACTATCGATAAAAATAGGTACTGGCTGGAACAGGCTTTTATCAAGATTGTCATAGACCGTGCGTCCTCCTGCGAATGAAATTTCACGTTCTCTCGAGCTTCCGCCAAAAAATATACCGATGCGTATCATTTTTATTTAATGTTTCTTAATTTGGCGCAAAGATAGTAATTTTAAGGATTGACTTCAGTTATTATTGTTTCGATTTTAAAGAATTGTGAATTAAGACGACACTATGCATGTAATTTCTGATTATCGCGACATCATGGAAATTTTAAAAAATGATGATTTCTTCATTGAAGGTAGAACTGAATTTAATTTTAAAATTTCAGAACATAAGTTACTGCGTAATAATTTCAGAGATTTCCTTCACACAAACCTTTCTTTCATACTGGGACAATATGAGTCTGAATGGCAAAAAGTCCTATCTGCCACAGCGCATAAAATTGATTTTGAACTTGTTAAAGACCTGGTTAGGCCATTCTGTGAAGGATTAACATTCAATATTTTAGGAATAGATGATGAAAATGTGAAACCCGCTTTAATTGAATATTCAATGGCGATTTTTTACATGAAAAATTCAGAATATGCCAAAGTAAATGCCGACAAATCGACTTTGGAAATTGCATCGTTTCTTTCAAAACATTTGGTTGAACAGCTCACAAATGATAAGGACAACATATGTTCAAAATTCATTATTGATAAATCTGAAAAATCAATCGCTCATCTTATTCAATTGCTGGTAGGCACCCTGAGTTCAGTACCTTTGATGTTGGCCAATCAGATTCTCTTACTCATAAAAGATGAGAAATTTAGAATTGAATATTTTTCTAATCCTTCAGAATTTTCACGCAAATTGATTTTTCTGAGTGGCCCTATGAAAAATCTGTACAGAATAGCTGGTCCTCAATGTCCATACGATGAAGGAAAACGACTTAAACTTGATATTAAAGCGGCAAAAAATTTAATAAAAGTATCAAATTTATCAGATAATATGCCGGACCTTGGATTGGGATATGGAATGCATGCCTGTTTAGGTGCATCTTTGATAAAGTCGATCAGTGAATTTTTTGCTAAAGCGTTTTTTGATAGTTTTTTAAAGATTAAACCCGATTTTGAAAGCTTAAAATATGGAGGAAGTAATGACATAGAAGGTCTTACAGCGCTCAGATTTCAAAAAATCTACTAAACAATTTAAATCAATAATTATGTTAATGCCATTTCACCTTGCCGTTCCGGTTAAAGATTTGAACGAAACCAGAGTTTTTTATAGAGATATTTTAGGATTGGAAGAGGGTAGAAGCTCTGAGACCTGGGTTGATTTTAATTTCTACGGACATCAGTTTGTAATTCATCTAAAACCAGAATTTTTCGAAAAATCCGATATTTATTCTAATCCGGTCGATGGCCACAATGTGCCAGTACCTCATTTTGGGGTTGTACTCGGTTGGGAAGCTTGGTTAGAACTTGCTGAAAGGCTTAAATTTTATAAGATCAAGTTTGGTATTGAGCCCTATATTCGATTCAAGGGACAGGTAGGAGAGCAGGGAACTATGTTTTTTTACGATCCTTCGGGAAATGCCCTTGAGTTTAAAGCATTCAAAGATATCTCATTGCTATTTTCCAAATAATGTATCAAATTAACAACAAACAGCTTACAAATATTATAATTCAGTGGATTATTAAATAAAAAGCATTTAACTTTGCAGCCCAAAATAAAAATATTATTAACTCTGTGTAAATTTACTATTTCCCCTAATATGCGTTTTATATTCTTAATTATTGCCTCAATTGCATTCAGCTGTAATGGTATTAGTGCACAAAAAAGTCTGAAAATAGCTGAAAAAGCCCATAAAGCTGGTGATTATTATACTTCTGTAGCGTTCTATGAAATGGCTTTCAAAGATAAAAAATTTGAAAAGCTAAAGTCGAAAGCAACACACTATTTTAAATATGCCGAGTCTTGCCGTTTCAGTCATAACTTCGCAAAAGCCGAAACTTACTACAAAAAAGTTGTTGAAAGTAATGAAAATAAATCAAAATTCCATACCCTCGACTTCTGGTATGCTTACACCTTAAAGCATAATGCAAAATATCAAGAAGCTAAGGATGAATTTGAAAAATTTCTGTCTCAGAAAGATCCCACCAAAGAGCACTTGGCATTGGAAAGGATGGCAAAGCAGGAAATAAAATCCTGTATCTTGGCTTTAGAAATTTATCAGCGTCCAATTGAGGGCGTCTCGGTTGAAAATGTCGGCGATAATGTCAATACCAAGTATTCAGATTTTGCTCCGCATTTGGTTGACGGTGATTTATATTACTCTTCATTAAAATTCGAAGCACAGGCTCAACGAAGAGCCGGAGTCGATGACCCGACTGAAAAACACCTTTATGGCAAACTGATGGTAGCAAGAGAAGGTGGCAAGGTAAAAGGTAATTTGCTTACTAACTTGAATCAAAAGTATCAAAATATAGGTAATTCGACAGTTAGCACCGATGGAAAGCGCCTCTATTATACAGTTTGCGAAAAAGACCTCAACTTTGAGTTTATTTGTAAAATTTATGTTTCGGAACGTGCAAATAAAAACAGCAATTGGGGTAAAGGCAAAGAATTGGCCATTAATTCCAAAAAAGGCACGAACACTCATCCAAACGTTTCTTTCGACAGTACGCTCAACAAAGAAGTAATTTTCTTTGTCTCATCGAGAGATGGCGGTCTCGGTGAAACAGATATTTACTATGTAACTTATGAAGGTAACGGTAAATATGGCGAACCTGTTAACCTGGGAAATATTATCAATACAGAGGGAAAAGAAGCCACGCCCTATTTTCATCAATCTACACAAACACTGTTTTTTAGTTCAACCTGGCATCCTGGATTGGGCGGTTTTGATATTTTTAAATCGAAACGATCAAATGGACAGTGGACAGAAGCTGAAAATGTTGGCGTTCCACTCAACAGCGCTGCAAATGACCTTTACTTTTTTATCTCTCCACAGGTCGACACCTTCGGATATTTTTCCAGCAACCGTCCAGGTTCAAAAATTTTAACAGGAGAATCCTGCTGCAATGATATTTATGCTTTGGTGTTACCCGCTGAAATAGAACCGGGTAAGCCTGTAGAATTAGTTGTTTCGGTTGAGCCTGAACCAACTCCAAAGCCTGAGCCAAAGCCAGAACCGGAACCTGTTGTTATACCTTTGCCGGAGCCAGAACCTGAGCTAATTATAGTGAAAGTGGAACCTAATCCCATTCCTGAGCCTAAGCCGGAACTGCCTGTTGTGTCTCAGGAAAAAGTTGTAGAACCGGAAGTGAAACCTATTCCTGAACCGGAAGTAATCGTTAGTGAATTGGAGAAGATGCTGCCGCTAACGCTGTATTTTCATAACGATGAACCCGACTCAAACACCTTGGCTATAACAACCAAAACCAACTATACGCAAGCCTACAACAGTTTTATGGCCTACAAGGAAATGTATGTCAGAGAGTTTTCGACTCAATTCAAGGACAATGAACAGAAAATAACTGCAGCAGACCGGGTTAGAAATTTCTTCGACAATACGGTCACTAAACAATTTCAACAGATGAATGAGTTTATGGCACTTTTGCTAATTTTTATGGAGAGTGGTGAGTCTATCGAAATTTCTGTTCGTGGTTTTTGTAGTCCCCGTTCCAGTACAAATTACAATGTGAATCTGGCAAAACGTAGAATCGCATGTCTGAAAAATCAAATAAATACCTATCAAAATGGCGCCTTGTCGAAATATACAAATAGCGGTAAAATTAAATTTGTAGACCTTCCGATTGGTGAAGCAGAAGTGCCCGTCGGTATTAGCGACAATCTACTCGACCCTCGCAACTCTATTTGCAGTCCTGAGGCATCAGCTCAGCGTAAGGTACACATTGAAGCTATTAAAAAGCGATAGTACTTTTTTTCAAGAACAGCGCTTTTATTGAGTACAATCATTTTAATATCATTCAATTTTTTTTTAAGTTTGTGCTCCGAAAAAGGCAATTCCAAAAAAGCTTTGCTATAATTTTATAACCCTCAGTTTCAGAACCCAATGGCATCAATTACAGGTATTCCG
Organism: Saprospira grandis DSM 2844; assembly: GCA_945888475.1. Classification (GTDB taxonomy): domain Bacteria; phylum Bacteroidota; class Bacteroidia; order Chitinophagales; family Saprospiraceae; genus Saprospira; species Saprospira grandis_C. The sequence continues at coordinate 9,632 of CAMDAB010000114.1, forward strand.
CAGGTCGATCTCGGCAAATATATTAGTGCTGACGAATCATTGCGGGCTGAGTTTGTACAGGAACTTGGCAAAGCATTTTCAGAAATAGGATTTGTAAGCGTAACCAATCATGGCATTCCGCTCGATTTGGTCAATAACTTTTTCAAACTTTCTGAGCAATTTTTTGCAATGGATTTGGACAGCAAATCGAAATATGAAGTAAAAGGAGGCGCCGGACAAAGAGGCTACACTTCCTTTGGACGGGAACATGCAAAACATTCCAATGTTGGCGATTTGAAAGAATTTTACCAATTTGGTCAGGAATTACCAAGCGGGCACGAGCTCGAAAAAGAATATCCGGAAAATATTTATGTAGATCAACTTCCAAAGTATAATGAAGTTGCCCGTCAGCTTTATCAGGCTTTCGAAAAATCTGGTGCCTATCTACTAGAGGCTATTGCTATTTACCTTGGGTTGCCAAAAAATTATTTTGACAAACATATCGAGGGTGGTAATTCAATTTTGCGTGCAATTCATTATCCGCCAATAACATCTGAGCCAAAATCGGCAATCAGAGCTGATGAGCATGAAGATATCAATCTCATTACCCTTTTATTTGGTGCTTCTGCCGACGGACTTCAGGTTCGACCTTTGGGGCACGATTGGATTGATGTAAAAGCACTTGGCGACAGTATTGTTATCAATGTTGGCGATATGCTTCAGCGCCTGACCAATAATGTCTTACAATCGACCACTCACAGAGTAGTAAACCCACCAAAAGAATTATGGGGAACGGCTAGGATTTCAATTCCATTTTTCCTGCATCCACGCAGCGATATGGATTTGAATTGTCTTGAGGGTTGTATCAGTGCTGAAAATCCGTTGCAATACGAGCCCATTAGCGCAGGTGAATACCTAGATGAACGCCTCCGTGAAATTGGATTGAAGAAATAAGCAGGCAGCTTCGACAAAAAATTAATAAAATTGTGGAATAAAAATCTATTTACACTATATTTGCGCAGTCTCGTTGCTTGTATATCGGGTAACGAGGCTGTTTTTTTGGTTAATAATCGTTAATATTTTCATTTTTTTAATTCTGCATCAATTTTGGCACGTTTGTGTAAGTTGTATTCATAGTTCGGAACTGATAAAAAAAGTTTTTATTAACGACCAAAAGAAAAGATTATGAAAAAATCAGCACTTTTAATTCTGTTTGCATTTTTTGGTTTCACAGCAATCAATGCTCAAAAAGTTGCATATGTCGACATGGAAAAGATTATGGAATCGGTTCCCGAATATGCCAAAGCACAAAAAGAACTCGAAGAAATTGCCGAGCGCTGGCGCCAGGAAATATCGAAAGAGTACGACAAAATTGACCAGATGTACCGCGATTATCAGGCACGAGAAGTGCTGATGAGCGATGATACCCGTAAACAAAAGCAGGACGAAATCGTTGCCAAAGAAAAAGAAGTGAGAGAATTACAGAAAAAACGATTCGGCCCCGAGGGTGAACTTTTTACAAAAAGACAAAGCCTGGTAAAACCAATTCAGGAAAAAGTTTACACTGCAATTGAAAAATTCTCACTCGACCGCGGTTACGACATCATTTTCTCGGCGCCTGATGGCAGTACTATTATCTATGCCAAAGCAGATAAAGATGTAACCGCTGAAGTGATAAAGAGTCTGAAAAAGTAACTCATTCATAACTAGTAATCTAAATGAAAAAATTACAATTAGTTTTGTTTTTAAGCTTTGCGCTTTTAGCTGTAGCCTGTTCTAAAAAAAGTTCAGTTGACAAAACCGATAAGCCTGTCCCAACGGGCACATTAAAAATTGCTCATGTAGATCCCGAGCAAATTATACCAAATATGCCTGAATATAAAACGGCAAAGGAACAGCTCGAGAAACTAAAATTGGAACTTCAGGCTCAGATGGAAACCGAACAGCAAAGAGCTCAACAGTATTATGCTGCTGTCATGCAAAAAGTACAGCAGGGCATTCTGGCACCGGCACAACAAAAACTCGAAGAAGATAAACTAGTGAAAATGCAGGAAGATCTTCAGAAAAAAGCCATGAA
>CAMDAB010000115.1 GCA_945888475.1 Saprospira grandis DSM 2844
AAAATTGCTTTGGAACTAAGCACTTACTCGTTTTTTCGAGCTTGAAATAGGTGTGACTATTCCTTCACCCGAAAAAACTGTGTGAGCCCTTATTTCCTTCGCACTTTTGGCCTTCATTACGAACTCTAATGACGGAATTGGGTTAAAAATTTGTTTGCCCAATACCACTACAAAAAAAGAGGACCTAAGTCCTCTCTGTATTTCTGAATATTTCTATCAATAAGTCCAATTTGTTCAAAAAGAGATTCCTTTGAGCAATAATGGATTCGGAGCTTTTTGGGAAATGCTTGTTTTTAACTTTGGGGTTTTATAGCCTTATTTCGTCCACAAAAATGGTTCGGTACAAGGCGAACATTCAAAGCCAAGTTCTAATCCTAAACAATTCGCATTTTTTCCGGATGGTACATGAACATATGCAAGGTCGACAGCTTCATCTATAGTGTTCCCTTCCATGTCTTTGCCTTCAATGACCACTTCATAATATTCATCTGTTCCGGTATGTCTGAAATAAATCTTGGTTATTTTGATTTTTTTAGCTGTGTCACCATCACAGCATGCGCACCAAAGAATTACTTTTTTAATACCAAATTCCTTGAAATATTGAACAGTCATTTCAGCTTGTTCCTTAGTAAGCCATGCTAATTGATCGGCTTTGGCAAAATAGCTGCACAGTAAAAACACGGAAATACACAATAAATTTTTCATTTTGCTCTGTTTTTAATATTTGTTCCTACTCTTATGGATTTTCAGAATGCTCCCTGTTTTTTAGAGTGGGCCTTGTCTCCACTTTATTCAATTTTTACCTTGCTTAGTCTATATTAATACTATATGTTTTATTGACTTTTTGCTGTCTTTTCGAATATATGTATTTTCATATAAAAATTTATTCAAAATTAAAATCTGTCAAAAAATTAAGCAGCGGGTTTATTTGTAATTGCTGATTTGAGGGGTAGGGGGGAGTTATTGATTAGAAAATTATTTAGTTGAATCTACTGATTTTGATGACTTAAAAAAAGAGGACCTAAGTCCTCTCTGGAATGCTAAATATTATTTTCGATAGGTACATTTTGATTGGATGATGGTTCCCTTCTTTCGTTTGCCTGACGAGAATATGTGTTTGATTAAAATAAAAAATGTGAGAAAAAATGCTTTATTTTTTAAAAACTAATGCATCCAAATACTTGAGAATGAAAACTTCAAAGCGCAGAATGTCTGTTTCAGATTTATAAGCTGTTGCTAATGTCTTTCTTTTGAACCAGGTGTAATAGTTTTCATCACGATAACCTATTTCCTGTAAATAAGAATTGCTAAGCATTAAAGTACCATAACTTTTATTCATTAGCGAGTTTATCGTTGCATGGTATGTGGTTTTGCTTATATAGCCCCTAAGCCTATAAGCACCGTTATAGGATTTGGTGATGACTAAAATTAAATCCTCATAAGGAACGAGGATACCGTCTTTGATAATTAATTTTTGATCATTTATTCTGAACATGTTTGAAAAATTTTTATCAGTAGTTACGTTGCTGAAAAAATCCTCCTTTTCGTAATAATTTCCGTCATTATAGGGGAAATGCATCTTAAAGCTGCTTAGCTTATTGTCAGCACCCTTTACTGTTTTAACCTTGAATTCATCAAATGCATATGTTCCTTTCTCCCTTTCAGGTCTCATATCGTTGTCAATGAGATAGAACAACTCTCCGTTGTTAAAAAAATCAGTCATCTTTTGTTTGTAGTCTTCGGTTTTTGCTTTCTCCAGGATAGCACTAATATGCTTCTCTACTACATCCAAATAATAATCACCTTCTTTTACTGTTTTTTTACTATCATCTAATGAATAGAATTTACGATAGCCATCATCATTTTTAATTTTATTAATAGTCATCCATTCCGAATGACCACTTATGGAAATATCATCAATAAAATTTGGTTTTTTATTTGGGAGAAAATACATTGCCTTACCCAGGTCGTACTTAGTGCCTAAACGATTGCCATCTCTATCAAACTCAAATTCTTTTTGATTAGTATATTTATTATCATACTTTATGTAATGAGTTGGGTAGTAAGATTGGCTTGGAATGAAAGTTAGCGTGTCTCTAATTTTGAATTTCATCATGCCATCATCCTTGCAATACAATTCGAAAGAAATTACAGGATTTCCATTAATATCTTTCTCTTTACTTTCCAGCATATGCAGCTTCATAAACATATAGCCTTGGTTGAACGTCATGCCTTCATTTAGAAACTCATTGGCGCCTTTGCCAATGTAATAGTCCTGAGCTTGGGATGCCCATGAAAAGAGGCAGAATACGATTGCTAATAAAAGATTTTTCATATCGATTTATAAAAAGTGAAGAATAATAAAACAAAAAGATAACGATAGTATTTTTAAAATTTTCTAAAAAGCACTTTTGCCCTTTACTGCAGCCAGTTCATTGGGGCCAAGTTCTTTTTTTTCTGTTTTTTTGGTTCCGCTTGTTTCTTTTTGACAATTGTACATAGCAGCCAATTAGCGCAAATCTTAATCAACCTCAAATTCAAAATTTTCTAACAGGATATCGTACTTGAGGGTTCCTATTTTTCTACACTTATCTTTTGAAGGGCGATCTTTCAATTTTACAGCAATTTCATCCTTTACCGAGTAAACCGATAAATCGTCTGAACCGTCTTTTGGTAAAAAAACACGCAAATCGCAGCAAAATTGATCGCTTGTTTTATTTTGCTCAAAAGATTGATTAAAGTCAGTAAAGCTATCCCAATTGGTGATTATTTCAGAATATTTTGGATTTACTATATCTCCATCTTTATAAATGTAAAATCCAGGCACAGTTGCATAACCATCTCTAAATGAAACAACTGCCAACAGAATGTGATCCGAATCTTCATCAAAACCAAGTGGCCAATAGTAAAACTCAGTGATCGATGTCTTTCCTTCTTCAAGATAAGAAATTCTCATGTACCTGTTGTCGGAAGCCATTTCAATCACCTTATATTCAAGAGGCTTGGAACCTGCAGCTTTTTGAAACAGCTTTAAATAATCTTCAATATTTTTTTGTTCATTTAGCGGAGATGTAATGTTAGTACAATTAAAAGCAGCGTTGATTGTAACAATCAAAGAAAAAAACAAGGAAATCATGTGGTTAAAGATTTAAATAGTTAATAAAAAAAAATGGTCTCATTGGCATCCAACGGACAAGAATATTGCATTTTGGTTTTCCAAGAAGGCAGTTATTTTAATTTCTGTATAATTTTTGACTATTTTTTTAATGACCCAATCGCTGATATGTTTCGACTTTTTAGCTTCAATTGCTGCCTGCTGAATTCTGGAGTAATCGTCTCGCATCTTTGCCATATGCGGATTTGATTAACAGCGCAGTTTAATATCATACATGATGTGATAAGAAAATTGTCTTAATGAATTAATGATTGTGCTTGCTTGTCAATAGAAATTTCCCACAAATAAACTCATCTTTAGCTTATGAATGATGAATTACTTTACGAACCATACATTTGGGTTTATGAACTTGTTTTTTCACATGGAAAAATTGCTGAGTTTCTCCAAAAAATCGTCAGCGTGGTTGGGTGAAAGTTTTATAACAGATCCATTATTTAACACAACAGTTCCCCTGTCTTCTTTTCGGTAAGACTTTACAGCCGTCAGATTCACAATATAGGAACGGTTTATTTTAACAAAATCAGGCAATGCACACAACAGATTTTCGTAATATTTGAGGTTTTTTGAAACCATCAGTTTTTTGCCGTTTTTGAGGTTAAAATGGGTGTAAGCTCCTTCTGCTTCAAGGTGTTCAATATCGCAAATCGGCAAGTATTCGTAGCCGTAATTAAATGGAATACAAAGCGTTTGATTGTGATCGGTTTTTAGGTTATTTAGTAAAGAGTCAAGTCGTGCTGTGGATTGTTTAAGTCGGTTTTGCTCTTTGGCTTTATTGATGGCTTCCTGTAGTTCAGTTTTACGAAAAGGTTTGAGTAAATAATCAACTGCAGAGAATTTAAATGCTTGTATGGCGTATTGGCTATATGCCGTAACAAAAATGGTTTCAAAATGAAGGCTTTCTTTATTTAGTTCTTCTAAGAGTTGTAAACCGCTTTTTCCCGGCATTTCTATATCTAGAAATACAAGGTCGGGTTGGTAGTGTTTTATTTGTATTAGTGCCTCAGATGCATTTTCTGCCTCTGCCAGCACCTCAATTTTTTCGGGTAGTTCTGCCAGCATCAGCCTAAGCAGTTTTCTTGCCTGTGCGGCATCGTCAATAATTATCGCTTTCATTTCCTTGGTAGTGCTGTATTTTAATAATTACTTTAGTTCCTGTAGCCTCCTTGTTACTGTCATACAAGTCTATAATTTCACTTGTGATCATAAGTTTTTTCTGCGCATTAATAAGTGCCAGTCTTTTTTCAATTGCTTGCGTCGCAAAGGAGCTGTTTTTGTGCATGTTTGCGTTATTTATTTTTTGCGCTTCAGATCTGCCGATACCGTTATCGCTAATTTCAATCTGAATGCCATAAGTTCCCGATTTTTTTAGCGAAAGATGTAGTTTTTTTTCTCCTTTTTTGTGTCTTAAACCGTGTTTAATGGCATTTTCGATATAGGGTTGTATGATCAGAGCGGGGATTTTCAATTGATTATCTAATGAATTGTCCGTTTCGATACTGTATAAAAAATCACCGCCCAGCATCATAGCTTCCAATTCTATGTAGAGTTTTATCAGTTTGAGTTCGGCTGCCAAATCGGTATATTGTGTATCGCTCATTTCTAATGTCCTGCGAATTAAATCAGAAAAATCATCTAGATATCCCGTTGCTCTATCCTTGTCGTTTTCGTAGATATAGCTTTTAATGGAATTCAATACGTTGAAAATAAAATGCGGGTTCATTTGTGCTTTGAGGGCGGTAAGCTGCAAATTGACCACTTGTGTTTTTTGTTGTTCACGATGCCGAATATTGACAATGATTTTTTTTACGACAAGCCAAACAACAATTCCCAAAAGCATTACACATACGAATACAAACCACCATGTTTTCCAGAAAGGTGGAATAATGTAACCCGAAACGATAATGGTGTTTTCTGAGTCTCTTCCCAGATGGTCAATTGCTTTCAGTTCTATTGTAAAATTTCCGGTAGGCAGGTTTTGAATTTCAATTTGTTCAATGGTTGAAGGTAATTTGAGCCATTCGTTTTGATTGATGCGATAAGAATATGCAAAATTGCCGTTGCTGGCATAAATACTTGCCTCGGGATAAAGTATGAGTGATCGTCCGTAATTTAATGTGATATCATTTTTTTGATTTTTCAGATAAACTTTTGCAAGCGGTTTTTCGGGATTTGCATCGAGCGGAATTTTTTGTAATCCTTTGCCTGTTGCCAACCATAAATTGCCATCCAACACAAGCAGGTCTTGCACGTTTTCGGATGCCAAACCTGAAAAGGAATTAAGATTATTCCATTGTTTTTTTGTTAGGTCATAGACCCAAACACCTTTACTGCTAGCAACATACAATTTGTTTTGATGCTGTTTCAGTTTGTTTGGCTTTATGTTATCAGGAAGTTTAGTTAGCAGCGATGTTTTATTTACTTTGGAAATCAAATAGATTTTTCCTTCAAAGGTAAGGGCAAAAACTTGGGCTGTTGTTTCAACAAGGTCAATGGAAATGATTTGTGTTTTCGGTAAAAATATATTTGTACAAACCCATTGATTTTGTTTGTATTGAAACTCGCTTAATCCTTTATTGGTCGCCGCATAAAGTAGTTTTTCTTGATTATTCCAAACTAATTGACCTGTCCAGTCATTGCTGATTTTATCCCAATAATTATTACTTTCAGTATACAAACCCAATGATGTTCCAAAAAGATAAAATGGTGCTCTGTGAACAATTGTTTTTATAGCGTTTGTTTGAAATGAGATGTCAATTATTTTGTCGTTTTTGAGGGTGTAACTTTGGTTTTGCGAATTAAAAACCAAGTGCTTGTCGTGTAGATCATAAAACAAACATTCAATATCGGCATTTTTGCCTGTGTGAAAAGTTTTCAATTCATTAGAATGCGTGTTGAGCCTTCCAATTGTTCCGTTTAAAGTAGTGAAAAAAACAGATGTTTCGTCTGTAGCAAGAAGCTGCATTTTTTCATTTTTGATGTCTGGATTGAGACCGTTCCAAACCACATAGTTTAAATTCGGAACACGTAAAATTCCTGATTGCAAAGTGGTAAACCAGTAATTGCCTTCACGGTCAATCAGCATATCTGAAAATGATATTTCTGGATAAAAAATCGTTATAGAATTGTTGCCCGAGTCGTATCGAATAATGCCATTATATGTGCTAATCCAAAGATATCCATCCGGCAGCGATTTTAGGTTTGTTACTTTGCGGTTTTGCAGCGCAATACTCAGGTTTTGATTTTTGATTTGGACAAGTTGCTCGTTTTTGAGTGTATAAAAAACACCACCGTCACGTTTAAAAACCCATGCTTGGTTTTGATGATATAGCAAGCGAAAATGAGAAGCAACGTTTTTTGTATTATCGGGTAATTGATACAATTTTATTTTTTCGCCAGTTAATTTTGCCAATCCGTTTTGACACAAAAAATACACTTCGTTTTTATCGTTCACAGCAACCGCACGGGTAAAATCACTGATATCTGTTCTGTTTTTCCATTCTTTCGTTTTGGGATTAAAAACCGAAATTCCATTGGCGTGATTAACGTATAAATGTTCGTTCTTATCAGGAGCAATGTTTGAAATATTTTGAAGCCTATGCTTTAGTTCTTTCAAGGTATCATTTTCCAAATAAAAAATCTGGTTTTGAAAATTGATGCAATAAATTTTTCCCGATATGGAAAGCGTAAGATTGGAAATGGATTTTGAATTTTGCGTTTCACATTTATAAGCTGTATACCTTGTGCCATCAAACTTGAAAAGCCCTGCATCGCAACCCAGCCAGATAAACCCTTTTTTGTCTTGAACAATGTTGTAAATTTCATTAGTCGGAAGGCCGGTTTCTGTATTAGAAGCAAAATATTGAGGGTATTGTGCTAATGTTTCAATGCCAAATAACAAAAATAGGAGTATGTTGATAATTTTTTTCAACCTAAGTGTAAATTTAGAAATAATTCATTTCGCAAAATTCTCTTTTGTATATGCCTCGGGTGCTTGCTGCGCCTGATCTTTCAATTTTTTTTTGCGGGGGCTTTTTTTCTTGTATTAGTCTGTGTTATTAGGTCGGATCTCTGCCTGTAGATTGGGTTCTGCCATTGCCGCTAAAGTATTAGCGCTTGTCGAAGGCGAGCAATAAAAGTACTTAAGAAGTGGTACAGTAACAAAGTTAAATAGGAGCTAAGCCCCTGTTGATCTAAACCTTCGCTAGCATTTGCCGGCTTTTTTAATATTTTCACGAAGGTATACAATTTAATTATAAATCCTTAGGTTTTTGAGTTCAGGACAAAAAAAGCCTGGCGATAAATTCAGCGCAAACAAAGAACTGGCTTAGTCAACAGCAAAATCAAAAAAAGAGGACCTAAGTCCTCTCTGTATATCTTTCTGGATTATTGTCGATAACTCCATAATTTGGCGGGAATCTGGCTATTATGGGCCCTACTTTCTATTCAGCTCATCTAATTCTTTTTTACTTTTATCAACTGCAATCCAGGTTGACATATTTTCATTGTCATTCTTTTCAGTTTTCTTTCTTGTGGCTACTAAGAAATGCAAATACAATTTCTCATTAATTTCTAAATTCGGTATAATGCTTTCAAAGCCAAAATCTATGTATTTTGATATAGGTTTTTCTAAACTTATCTCATTTTTCAGTCTAATTGGAAACCAATCATTATTTTCGGCTCGCCATTTCATAAGTTCTCCATCTTCGGTTCCAATATGTAGCAGTTCTTTTCTGTTTTCTATTTCAACAGCGTCTAAATTTTCGCCACTATTGTAACACCAAGTATTTTCGGAAGTTCTATTTAACAGTTTACAAGTGACATACAGTTTTTCAGATTTGTCAGATTTCTTTTCAATATAAATTCGCCAACCTTTTGAGTTTTCGATTTTCATTTCTTCAGTAAATTCTAATTCTTTTAAATCAATAACTAGAACTTCTATTTTATGATTTTCTGTTTCAACTTTCAAGTTGTCTTTGTCCGAATATTGTATTGCATATTCAGATTTAATCGATAACTCAATTTCGCCAAGATTTGTTTCAAATGTATCGCTAAGTATCATGCTCATATTTTGGCTTGTAACGTTTTGTAGATTGACTATGGGTGGGCTTTAGGGAACATAAGCTAGTACAGAGAACTTAACTTTCGGCTTTCACAAAACCGACAAGCGGAATCTAAACACCGTCTGTTGCCAATCTGCTGTTGAACTAAACACTGCGCAGGCAAACTAAGGCTAGTTGTTAGTGGCTTCGCTTATTTTCCAGGATGATATATTTTAATTGCCTTACTCAAAATTTCATTCTTGTCGAAAGTCATTTTTCTGAATTTTTCTTGCTGAAACATTTCCATCTGGTCGGTATAATGGGGGCTGTCGGGCTTTGATGAAGCCCCAAAAGCATTAATACTATAAATTTCGGGTAGTTCCTTGCTGCTGAATTTCACCATCTGCATAAAGCCATCGCCCGAATTGATTTTGTACAATCCTTTTTTCTTATCATAGAGCTTTGCATCTGCAGCGCGGGCTACTTCTCTCAATCCGCTTGCGGGAATATTTACATTGCCGCGTACATGCCGTTGTATGTTGCCCAGCGGAATGTCAATGGCGCCGTGGTGCTTCAGCAAAAACTTTTTGGCATAACGCACAGCTTTTACTAAGTCGCTTTCAGCACGATCATCTTTTACAATCATAAAGAAGGCAAAGGGAGCATCGAGTTTTTTCAGCAGATAATCATGTGTAACGAGCGCCAAAGCAGCTTCTTTGTTATCAGCCTCGCCCGATAGGTTCCAACGTTTAAAGCTTGCAATAGCATCGGCAATGTCGGGATACTTTGTTTCGCTTAGTGCGTATAGATTTTTAAACCTGCTGCGATAGGTGGCATTGGGCGCATTATGATAACTTTTGTCAAATTTAATTCGGTTAAAGTCTTGCCAGTTGAACTTTCCCTGATGCGTTTCGAACAAATACTTAAAACGCTCACCCCTGTTGTATGTGAAACGGTGCAGCCCCACAAAGTCGCCTCCCCATTCGCATTGCGAACCAGTGCAGAACAAGGGGGTTTGATTGCAATTGTAAACATAGCCGCAATCGGGGTTAACCACATTGGGCATTCTGTTATACGGAACCGTTTTGTTCCAGATGAATTTTGAGGAATTCCCTGCAAGAGGTTGCTGCCAGTTCAGCGAGGGGTCTCTATCGGGTACAATACCTCCCGAATGCAATAGAATATTTCCACCGGCGTCGGCATAGAGCACATTGAAGAGCGGAATAGCCTGCATTTTTAATGCCGCTTCAAACTCGTTGAGATTGCTGGCTTTATTCATTTTAAACCATTGGTCGCTCGAGCGAATATCATTGTAAGCAGGAAAACGAATGGCATATAACCCATCTTTGTTTTTTAATGTGGGTCCATGTGCCGTTACTAAAAACTTTTTCTTCACCGAGACCCGAATGCCTGCGATTTTTATTTTCAGTCTGGCCTTTTTCTTTTCAAAATTTTTCCATTCCCCATCCAATAGGTACTGGTTTTTATTTTTGGGGTTGATAACAATTTTATAAATATCGCCAAAGGTATGGTAATTAACCGTATGCGCCCAGCCTAGATGCTTGTTGGTTCCCACAAAAATAGTGCTGCCTCCGGGGAATAGACCACCCATAATGTCCCAGCCCTCTTCGCTTACCAAATGCGCCTCGTACCAACCAAATCGACCATCTAAGGGCTGATGCGAATTAATGGCCAAATAGGTTTTGCCGTCTTCGGTATGCGATGGTGCAATAGCCATTGAGTTGGAGCCAATATCATTGATCTGATAAAACTCTTTTATGCGTCTATCGCGAATAGATTTTAAAGCCATTCCAACTCCTGCCATCAAAGTCGTTTGCAATACCGCAGCTTTCAACAGTTCTTTTGCTGTAAACGGAAATGCTTTTTTGTACAAGACCTCTTTGGGATGTGCGGCCGCATAATCATTTAGGCCTTGCACATAACCCTCTAATACTTTCTTGAATTCTGATGAAATATCGCTTTCATATTTAGCTTCTACGGTTTCGCTAATGTTTAAAAACTGCAAACCGAAATCGAACAAAACGCCTTCTTTACCCAATACAGGTCCAAGCATATTCTTTCCGGATAGCATGTTTAGCTGAATATGTTTAAAATCATCTTCGCTGTGAGCCCATGCCAGTCCATAGGCTGTTTCCGCATCGCTAATGCCAAATATATGTGGCACTCCGAAACTGTCTCGAGCAATGGTAATATTGTTTTTATTTATTTGGCTAAAAACTGAAAAAGAAAAAAAACATAGCGAAACTGCTGTAATAAAACGAAACATGTAATAAATCTTTTGGATATAATGAAGCAATAGGAGGGAATTCAAAACTATATGAATTATGTTATTAGTCTTAGTTTTGATACTTAATGGCAAAAGTAAAATTGTGTGATCGTCCCAAATTTAGAAAATATTTGGGACATGTAAAGGTAGCTTTTAATAAAGTTTTATAAAATTTAACCTTTAATAAAACCCAGAACTGAAGCAATCTGAAGGCTGAATGATTGTGGCGATCTTTTATGAGCCTCTACGGAATTTGACAATAAAAATAAATAGGAGCGAAGTCCTATGAATATCACTAAGAATTAGTGTCTATAAGTACATTTTAATTGGTTTGAATCTCGTCTGTTTGGAAGATCATTCCGGGCTCTTCGAGCTAAAGGAAAGCCTGGTTATTAGTGCTAGTGGTTCTCACTTGTAACTTTATAAATTTCAGTAATCGAAAGTAGTTTTCCTGTTAGGGCATCAAAATGAAATATTCTCTTAGGCTTTCTCGGATTGTAACTTTGTGCGCAATAAATGAAACCATTTTCCCAGTTTTTTCCAGCTTTGGTTTCCTTAATTAATCTTTTTCCTGATGCGCTGTTCAATTTGCCTTTGCCTTTGTCTTTGTCTTCTGGCCGCTGAATACGAGTATGGGAGTATAGCAGTGTTTTATTATCAGCCAAAATTCTTATACTGTCTTTGGGATATTTCTTAGTTATGATTTTTTGAATCTCAGAAACGGATAGTAGATTTTGCTTTTCAATGCTGACTTCCTTAGAACCATATGGGTTGTTTTCTATATAGACGATTGCGCCATTTTCATTTATTGTAATTAACATTTTAATGCTAAGCGGCAGATCCTTTTTTACAAAATTATAGGTAACAATAGCTTCTTTGCAGCTATCTTGGGGTTCAGAAGTACAAGGATTGTTGGATGCCAAAGTATTGGCATATTGATAACCTTTGGCACAAGGATTTTGAAGGCAAGACATTGTGAAGTTTTTTGAAAATCCTATTTCCCCGAAAATTCTTTTCATAGTACTATCTGCCAAGTGCTTAAGTTGTATGTTGAAGTTTTTGGGTAATGCATAGTCAGCTTCAGGTTGTGCAAACAGGTTGATTGTTTGAAATATGAAAACTAAAAGGATTATGATTTTATTCATTGGTTATTTAGTTTTTA